>NTKV01000018.1 GCA_002457745.1 SAR116 cluster bacterium MED-G06
TGGATACCATCGGCTTCTGCGGGCGCTTTTTTGCCGAGGAGATGGAAGATGTCGACCGCAGTTCCGCAGAAGCGCTGTCGGCAAGCGGCGCGCGCCGGTTCGACACCGTGTTTGCGGCTGTTGTGCCGGCGGCGACACCGGGTCTGATCACAACTTCGCTGTTTGCCTTTGAAAAGGCGATCCGGTCCTCGGTCGTTCTTGGTCTCGTCGGGGCCGGGGGGATCGGTCTTGAACTGCAAAGCCTGATGAACTGGATGGCCTACGACCGGGCCATGGTGATCATCGGGATGATCTTTGCGCTTGTCCTGGTGGTCGAGCAGTTGAGTTCCTACTTCCGCAAAATGGTGATGAAAAATGAGCAGTAAATTCGAGACAGCCCACGAAGGGTGGGATGCCGCTTGGTCCACGGACAAGGGACGTGAAAACTGGATCACGCCGGACCCGTTCGTGACCGGAACGATGCCGGTGCTGAAAGATCGTGGCTGCGTTGCCATAGCCGATGTTGGCTGCGGCGTTGGACGTCACGCTATGTATTTTGCCAGCCAAGGCATGACGGTGACCGGCGTCGATGAAAGCGGCACAGGGCTCGGGTTTCTGGAAAATGAAGCCGAAAAGGCCGGGTATGATATCACCACGGCAAAGGCAAGCTTCACCAACCTTCCATTCGACGATGCCAGTCTCGATGCGATTCTAAGCTTCAATGTCATTTATCATGGCAATGGCGATACTGTGTCGCGGGCAATTTCAGAAACGCGTCGCTGTCTGCGAGCTGGCAGCATTTTCTTTGGCACACTCCTGTCTAAAAGAAACAGTGATTTCCAGCTTGGCGAAGAGGTTGATACCGACACCTTCCTTCGCACCCATGGGTTTGACGAAGGGCATCCGCATTATTACGCCAATGCAAGTGATGTCGTGCGTCTGATGGACGGATTCGAGCTTCTGGCGTTGTCAGATAATGTCCATCGGCGCCCGGATTCATGGCATTGGCATTTCGTCGCCGAAGCCGTCTAGCTTTTTCCTTGAACGCTCATCGTTGATTTCCCGCGAGATTGCATCCTCGCCTTGTGGCGGTCTATATTCAGGGTAGACTAACGGAGCCTGATTTCATGTCCCTCACATTCTATGGTTTGAAATCCTGTGACAGTTGCCGAGCTGCGCTCAAAGCTCTGCAGGCGGCTGGCATTGATGTTGAGGTCCGCGATGTGCGGGAGAATGGCGTTCCTGAGGCTGTGCTTGGCGCAGCGCTTGCGACGCATGGGGCCGACAAGCTGGTCAACAGGCGGTCCACCACCTGGCGCGGGCTTGACGAGACCAGCCGGCAAATGGACCCGGTGGCGCTGATCTGTGCGCACCCGTCGCTGATGAAGCGTCCCTTGATCATGACGCAGGACGGCAGCAGCAGCATCGGGTGGGATGCGGCGGCGCGCGCCGTCCATGGCATCTAGAGCGGTCAGGGTGTGGCGAAGGGCACGGAAAGGCATTCAATGGCAAAGACACGGATGGCGCTGGAAATTGGCATGGGAACGTCGTTGCGACAGGGGGATTACACCCGCGCTGCGGTGCGGGCCCTGCAGGACGCGCTGTGGCGCAACTCGGTGAGCTTTGCCGAGGCGTTCGGTTTCGAGAAATCCGACATGCTGGTCGATGTCGAGATCGGCGTTCAAAAACCCGATGCGGTAGACGTGGACGAGATCAAGGCGGTTCTTCCCTATGGCCAGTGTGCCATCAATGTCGTGGCTGGTGGCCTTGATATACCCAAGCCCGATGGCGACGGGCTCACCATTCTTGCGAACGCCGCGATCGTTATCTCCTTCGATATGGAGCGGGTGACAGCCCCCCGCCGGGAGGGCGCGGCATGAAGCGTCTGATCCTGGAAATGGGCACCGGCACCGACCTGTATGGCGGGGATTACACAAAGGCTGCCTGCCGCGCTGTTCGCGATGCCATCGGCCACAGCTCTTTGTCGCTGTTCCGGTCTTGCGGCTACAATCATCGCGACATGCTGGTGAAGGTGACCATCGGTGTGCAAAACCCGAAACAGGTAGATGTTGGCGCTGTCGCGGCCAGCCTGCCGCGCGGCAATCCCAAGGTTGAAGTCGTGAAGGGGGGGCTCAATATCGAGGATCCGGAGCAGGAGGGCCCGACCGTGATCGCCGCCGCCGCCGTAGAGGCATTTCTGGAGATCGACCCTGACAACTGGCAGATCAGCGGGACAGGTGATGACTGATAGCGCCATGCTCCTCGACGGGGCTCGTGTGGAAGTCCTGGTGCCGTCTGTCGGATTGCGTCAGGATATGCCGTTCTTTACCAAAAAGCTTGGCTTCCGGCTGGACGAGATTTTTCCGGCTGATGATCCGGCGGTGGCCGTCCTGTCAGGTCACGGTGTGCGGGTCAGGCTGGATACGCGCCTTGCCGAGGGCGTTTCCATGCCTGTGCTGCGTCTTCTTGTTGAAGATCCGGCCGAGATCGCCGATGGCGAGCTGGTGCTGACCGCTCCAAACGGCATGCGGGTGGAGATTGACCATCGCAACCCGCCGATGATCACGCCGGAAACAAGGCATAATTACATTGTGCGGCGGCTTGCCGATCAGGCGCCATGGGTCATCGGGCGTGCCGGCATGCAGTATCGCGACCTGATTCCCGACCGGCTTGGCGGGTCGATCATCGCCAGCCATATTCGCATCCCCGATGGGGGGCCGGTGCCGGACATGGTGCATTACCACACCGTCGGGTTTCAGCTGATCTTCTGCCTCGCCGGATGGGTCGATCTTGTCTATGAGGATCAGGGCCCGGAATTCCGTCTTCATGCCGGTGATTGTGTGATCCAGCCGCCAGAAATCCGGCATCGCGTTCTTTATGCAGCCGACAATATCGAGGTTCTGGAAATCGGTGTGCCGGCCGAGCATGTCACCACCATCGATCATGACATGAGCCTGCCGAACGGACCGGTCAACCCGGACCGCCGTTTTCAGGGGCAGCGCTTTGTCCACCATCGTGAATCCGAGGCACAGTGGAGCGGCTGGCGGCTTCCGGGTTTCACCGCGCGCAATACGGGGATCGACGCCGGCACGAATGGCGTCGCCGGTGTCGAGGTTGTGAAGTGGACTGGCGGTGATGCTGTCACCGCGATCCATGATTGCGACATCCTGTTCCATTTTGTCAAAACCGGCGGCATGACGCTGTCGGTCGAGGGAGAACCGGACTATCAACTGAGCGCTGGCGATGCCTTTGTCATTCCACCCGGGCGGCCAGCCCGATTTTCGGGTTGCAGCGATGACCTGGAGCTTGTCGAGGTCGCTCTGCCCTCCGCTTTCACCACAAGCCTCGTGTCCTAGGGTCCGGCGCCCGCATGCGTCCCTTTGATGTTTTGCTTTATGCCGCTGTGGTGTTCGCCTGGTCGTCAAGCTGGTACCCGCTGTCCCTGCAGATGGGGGTTGTGGCAGCGGAAGTGTCGCTGGTCTGGCGGTTTGCCGCGGCAGCGACGGTGATGCTCGCGATTTCCCATTGGCGCGGGGTGGCGCTTCGCCATGCGAGGAGCGAACATCTTCGCTTTGCCGCCCTCGGCGTTTTCCTGTTCTCGACAAATTTTGCGCTCTATTACAATGCCAGCCTGTTTGCCGCTTCCGGCCTGCTGGCGGTGATCCTGTCCACATCCTCGCTGATCAATGTGATGATGGTGGCTGTCCTGAACAGATCGAGGCCACAGCCGCTGCAGCTTGTGGCGTCGGTCACCGGACTTGCCGGGCTGGGCCTGATCTTTGCGCCGGAATGGCAGATGTCGGCAACCGTGGGTGTGGCGTTGATGTTTGGCGGGGCAGGAACATTGAGCTTTTGCATCGGCAACATGCTATCCGCCGCCAGCCAGAAGCGGGGTGTTCATGTGTTGGCCTCGACCAGCTGGGGCATGGTCTATGGCACATGCTTCCTTGCATTTGTCGCTCTGCTTCGCGGGCATGACTTCATCATCGACCCGTCGATGACCTATCTTGGTAGCCTGGCCTGGCTGATCGTGATTTCATCGGTGCTGGCCTTTGCAAGTTATCTCAGCCTGATCGGGCGCATCGGCCCGGGGCGGGCGGCATATGCCACCGTTGTGTTTCCGGTCTTTGCGCTGCTGATCTCGGCTATCTATGAAGGGTATGAGTGGTCGATGCTGGCGGTGGCCGGCCTTGTGCTGGTCATGCTTGGCAACATGATCATGATCCGCGCGCGCGACTAGCCGGTGCGCCAGATCGGCCGCCTGTTCAACCGTGGAAATAAGCCGGTGGTGGTGCCAGCGAGGCGGCGGCAAGGGCCATGCACGCCCCCAGTGTCAGCAAATGGCGAAGCCGCATATACCAGCCGGGAAGCAGCCCGGCAGCGGTGGCACGGCGGTCCACACTCCAGCAGATCAAAAATCCCGGCACCAGCGCCAGAAGCGCGGTCCGCGTGTCCAGAAACACGATGGGAGGCCAGGCGTAGAGCGCCGGCATGACCGACCAGGCAAACCAGATCGGCCGCCTGCCACCAGCCATGGCAAGCCCCCAATGGACGGCGCCGACAAAGCTGAGGATCACCGCGCCATAAACCCCGATAATGACAAGCGCGAGCCCGGCCCAGGGCGTTACACCGCTATGGGCCGCGCCAGCGCACAGGAAAAAGGGAATCAATCCACCAAGCCCCATAAGGCTGGCCATCAGCGGGGTGGTATTCTGTTCGGTTTGTGGTGTCTCGTCACCCATCGTCATTCTATCCGGGCTGATTGGTCGTGCTGGATGACATATCGGAATGCCTGTCCCGCGTTGCCAGTGCCAGGCCTGCCACCGCGGCCAGAACCGTGGCACCACCGGTGATTTCGGTGATGGTCATCGCCTGGCCAAGGAAGATCCAGGGCCAGATCGGTCCAAGGACACTCTCGGTCAGAACGAGCAGGCTGACTTCTGCTGCCGGCACATAGCCTGTTCCCCAGGTCACCAGCGCGATGCCGATGCCGATGGTGAAGGCCCCCATGAACAGCGTCAGAAGAAGGTCGGGTGTGGAGATGCCAAGTCCGCTGCCGTAGGTGAGGCTGGCAACCGCCCCCAGCACAACGCATCCTGCTCCGCCAAGGAACGTCCCGCCAAGAACATCGCTGCGCCCGCTTCGCCGCGCCATCACAAGCATGATCGCAAAGGTGAGCGAGGAGACAAGCGCGACAAGATTGCCGGTGGTCCGGCCATAGACAAACCCGTCGCCAAGCATCAGCGCCACACCGATCAGTGCCACAGCCATCGCTGGCCAGGTCATGTGGTGGGGCCGCTCGCCGATCCACACCCATCCCAGCACGGCGGCAAAGAAGGGGGAAAGGGTCAACAGCAGCAGGGTCGAAGCGACCGACGTCAGCAACATGGCAAAGACATAGGTGGTAAAGGCCATCGCCAGCGCCGCGCCCATCATTGCGTCAGTGCGGTCAAGTGAGCGCAGGAACGCCACGGGTGACTGGCGGCGCCGAAGGCAGGCAACAATAGCAACCATGCCGGCCAGCGTGATCGAGCGATAGAACAGGATCAGCATGCCGTCCGTGGTCTCGAGGAGACGCATAAGCAGCCCCACGAAACTCATGAAGCTCGCTCCGGTGACTATCAGAAGCATGGCCTTGTTACGCGACATCGCATTTCTGTCCTGATCTGGTTGTGGCCGCATGGTGTATGCGTAAGAAGCCGAGTCACTAATCGCAGAATTCGGGCAAATGTCCATGCCGATTCAACATGGGCTGCCTTGCCTTGGTCGCATTCCGTCTTTATGACCCGCGGCAGGCCGTGTGGTGCGGTCGATGATATTTCTCTGGTGGCGGGACAGCCCTGATGATCATTTTCTGGCGCAGTTTGGCTTTGATCATTGTGGTGGGTCTGGCTGTGACAGGATGCAGTTCGATGAAACCTTATATGGAGTCCCCACAATATGATGAAGCCAGCAAGCGGTTTCAGCACCCGGCGGGATACCGGAATGACAAGGGACTTTTCGATCTGCTGGGGCTGGCAGGTGCCTTTTTCACCCGCGAGAAAGACCCGGCAGAACGCGACGGGTTTCCGCTTCGTGACCCGGCGGCACAGCCTCCGGCCACGGATGGCACCGATGTGACATGGATCGGGCACGCCTCGCTGCTGTTTCGCCATGGCGGGGTAAGCGTCCTGACCGACCCGGTATTCTCCGAGCGCGCCTCGCCATTCCGGTTCAGTGGCCCGAAACGTGTGGTTCCGGCCGCCTATACCCCCGAGTCGCTGCCGCATGTCGACATCATCGTGATTTCACATGCGCATTATGACCATCTGGACATGCCCAGCCTGCGACGGTTGGCGGTGGAGCAGCCTGACATCCGTGTCATCGTGCCGTTGGGGCTTGCGCACTATGTCAGACGCGCAGGTTTCACCGATGTGACTGAAATCGACTGGTGGCAAACTGACCAGCGGGATGGTGTCGATGTCACCGCCACGCCAGTGCGCCACTGGGCGTCCCGCACGCCTTTCGACCGCAACAGGACCTTGTGGGCGGGGTTCATGATCACCTTCCGCGACGGATACCGGTTCTATTTTGCCGGTGACACAGGCTACAGCGCAGATTTCACCGCAACCCGCGAGCGCCTTGGCGCGCCAGATTTCGCCGCCATTCCGATTGGTGCCTACGAGCCGCGTGATTTTATGCGTGAATCGCACTGCACACCGGAGGAGGCTGTGCAGATCTTCCGCGACCTTGATGCCGGGAGCGCGGTGGCTGTCCATTGGGGCACATTCAAGCTCACTCTCGAACCGCTCGCCGAGCCGCCGGTCAGGCTCCGCGCCGCCCTTGCCGAGGCCGGCATTGCCGAGCGGCGGTTTCGTGCGCTGACCCATGGCGAGCGGTGGAATTTGGGTCAGTCCGGGAATTAGGGTCGGGCAGGAAGCAGGGCAGGCTCACAGCGGCATTTTATCTCGCCCGATCGGACCGGTTTGGCTTGCTTTTGACACAGTGCTGAATTATTCAAACCACAGGTTTTCGTAGTGGGAGCGGATAACCAGGTGCCCGAACTTCTTTCTGAATATCTGCCGATCGCGGTGTTCTTTGCTATTGCCGTCGGTTTGGCCATCGCAATGGTCAGCGCGTCACTGTTTCTTGGCAATCAGCGCCCTGATGACGAGAAGATGGCGGCTTATGAATGCGGCTTTGATGCGTTTGATGATTCGCGCGGTCAGTTTGACGTGCGCTTCTATCTGGTGGCCATCCTGTTCATCATTTTCGACCTTGAGGTTGCGTTTCTGTTTCCGTGGGCAGTGTCGCTTGGCGGCATCGGCATGTTCGGTTTCTGGTCGATGATGCTGTTTCTTGCCGTGCTGACCATAGGCTTCATCTATGAGTGGAAGAAAGGGGCCCTGGAATGGGAGTGATCGATCCCCGTACTGCAGCGCCGATTCCGCCTGGCCCTGACCAGGACGCCATCCTGAAAGCTGTCGGTGACGAGATCACCAACCGCGGCTTTGTCATTGCCAGTGCCGATAAGCTGTTCAACTGGGCGCGGTCCGGATCGCTCTGGCCGATGACCTTCGGGCTTGCCTGCTGCGCTGTCGAGATGATGCATTCTGCTGCCAGCCGCTATGACATGGATCGCTACGGCATGCTGTTCCGGCCAAGCCCGCGGCAGTCGGATGTGATGATTGTCGCCGGCACGCTGACCAACAAGATGGCGCCAGCGCTCCGTCGGGTCTATGACCAGATGCCGGAGCCGCGCTGGGTGCTGTCCATGGGGTCATGCGCCAATGGCGGCGGCTATTATCATTATTCCTACGCCGTGGTGCGTGGATGCGATCGGATCGTTCCGGTGGATGTCTATGTTCCCGGCTGCCCACCGACGGCTGAAGCCCTGATTTACGGTCTGCTTCAGCTGCAGAAGAAGATCAAACGCACAGCGACCATCGCGCGCGGCTGATCTGTTACGATTTTTTGGGGGTGGAGCCAAGGTGCCTGGCAACCACTCCTTTGATGACCATGACCTCAGGCACCTTCTCGGCTGCGGAACGCGGCCGGTTTCCAGACGCCGCAACCGACGGCCATAGGACCTGTTGAATGACCGACGCCACCGCCGTAGATGCCGAAAACCGGGACACCGCAGTATCAGCGCTCGATTCGATGTGCGACCATATTCGCCAGCTTCTTGGTGCGGTGATCTCTGACGCCGGCGTCGTGCGCGGCGAGATTGTCGTTCGCACCGGCATTTCAGATGTCATCGCTGTGCTGTCATCGCTTCGTGATGACCGCCATGCCGCTTTCAACCAGCTTTCCGATCTGACTGCTGTCGACTATCCGGAGCGTCCCAACCGGTTTGAAATGGTCTATCAGCTGTTGTCGATGCGCAACAACATGCGTCTGCGGATTCTGGTTGCGGTTGGCGAAGGACAGGCCGTTCCGTCGGCCACCACCGTCTACAGCGCTGCCAACTGGGCGGAGCGCGAGGCCTGGGACATGTTTGGCATCTTCTTCGCCGGCCACCCCGACCTTCGTCGTCTGCTGACGGATTATGGTTTCGAGGGCCATCCGCTTCGCAAGGATTTTCCGCTGACCGGTCATGTCGAGGTCCGCTATGACGACACGCAGCGCCGCGTTGTCAACGAGCCGGTGTCGCTTGTTCAGGAATTCCGCGATTTCGATTTCCTGAGCCCGTGGGAAGGGATGCAGGCGCAGATCCCCGGCGATGAAAAAGCCAACGGGGAAGGGTGAGGAGCCGGTCATGGCGGAGATGCAGATCAAGCCCATCACGATGAATTTCGGCCCGCAGCATCCGGCTGCGCACGGCGTGCTTCGCCTTGTCCTTGAAATGGACGGCGAGGTGATCGAGCGTGCCGACCCCCATATCGGCCTGTTGCACCGTGGTACCGAAAAGCTCATCGAGCACAAGACCTATCTCCAGGCATTGCCCTATTTTGACCGGCTTGATTATGTATCGCCGATGAATCAGGAACATGCCTGGGCGCTTGCTGTCGAGCGCGCTGTGGGCATCGAGGTGCCGCGCCGGGGCCAGTATATCCGCGTTCTCTACTGCGAGATCGGGCGGATCCTGAACCACCTTCTGAACCTGACCACCTTTGCCATCGATGTGGGGGCGATGACCCCGCTTCTGTGGGGCTTTGAAGAACGTGAAGCGCTGATGGGCTTTTATGAGCGGGCATGTGGTGCACGGCTCCATGCGGCCTATTTCCGCCCCGGCGGCGTGCATCAGGATCTGCCCGACGGGTTGCTCGACGAAATCCTCGACTGGACCGGGACGTTTCCCGCCTTCATCAATGATCTGGAAACGCTGCTGACCGACAACCGCATCTTCAAGCAGCGGACAGTCGATATCGGTGTGATCACCGAGGAGGCCGCGCTTGATCTTGGCATTACCGGGCCCTGCCTTCGTGGCAGCGGCGTGGCCTGGGACCTTCGCAAGTCGCAGCCCTATGATGCCTATGCCGAGATGGATTTCGACGTGCCGATCGGCAAGACCGGTGACTGCTACGCGCGCTATCTGGTGCGGGTCGAGGAAATGCGCCAGTCGCTGCGGATCATTCGCCAATGCATCGAGAACATGCCGGATGGTCCTGTTCTGGCCGAGAACAACAAGGTGACACCGCCGAAGCGGGGCGAGATGAAGCATTCGATGGAAGCGCTGATCCATCACTTCAAGCTCTATACCGAAGGCTTCCACGTCCCCGAGGGTGACAGCTACACCGCGGTCGAGGCGCCAAAGGGCGAGTTCGGGGTCTATCTTGTCGCTGACGGGTCGAACAAACCCTATCGCTGCAAGATCCGCGCGCCGGGGTTCTATTTCATGGCTGCCGTCGATTACCTGTCGCGCGGCCACATGCTAGCGGACTCGGTGGCCATCATCGGGTCGCTCGACATTGTATTTGGTGAGATCGACAGATGAGCATTGACGCCCGTATTGCCGAAAACCAGCCGGAAAGCTTTGCCTTCACTTCTGAAAACGAGGCGGAGATCAAGCGGATCGTGGCGAAATATCCGAAGGGCCGCCAGGCCAGCGCGGTGATGCCGCTTCTCGATCTGGCGCAGCGTCAGCACGACAACTGGATTCCGATGGCGGCCATCGAACTGATCGCCAAGAAGCTCGACATGGCCGAAATCCGGGTGCTCGAGGTGGCGACCTTCTACACCATGTTCAATCTGAAACCTGTCGGCAAATATTTCCTGCAGGCCTGCACCACCACGCCATGCTGGCTCCGCGGCTCCGACAATATGATGCGCTGCATCAAGGACCGGTTCGGCATCAGCTCTGGCGAGACTTCGGCTTGTGGCCGGTTCTCGCTGCTTGAGGTCGAGTGTCTCGGCGCCTGTGTCAACGCGCCGATCCTGCAGGTGAATGACGATTTCTATGAGGATCTGGATTACGCCAGTACCGGGGCGCTGCTTGACGCGCTGGAAGCCGATACGCCACTTCCTGTCGGCTCGGTAACCGGACGCTCAGGGTCAGAGGCCACGGGCGGGGCAACCAGCCTGTCGGCGCTCAAGCCGGCAGAATAGGGAGGGACGAATGCTTAAAGATGAAGATCGCATTTTCACCAATCTCTATGGCTGGGGTGATGCCGGGCTGAAGGGCGCAAAGTCGCGTGGCGACTGGTCCAACACGGCAAAGCTTCTGAAGCTTGGCCATGACGAGATTGTCGAGCGGATCAAGGCATCCGGTCTTCGTGGCCGCGGCGGCGCCGGTTTCCCGACCGGCCTGAAATGGTCCTTCATGCCAAAGGAAGTTGGCGCCCGCCCGCATTATCTGGTGGTCAACGCCGATGAATCCGAGCCCGGAACATGCAAGGACCGCGACATCATCCGGCACGAGCCGCACAAGCTTCTGGAAGGCTGTGTGGTTGCCGGTTTCGCCATGCGTGCGCATGCCGCCTACATCTATATCCGTGGCGAGTTCGTGAATGAGGCCCGCCGTCTGCAGTCTGCCATCGACGAGGCCTATGACGCCGGCCTTCTTGGCGACAATGCCGCGAAATCCGGCTGGAAGTTCGATATCTATCTTCATCGCGGTGCCGGCGCCTATATCTGCGGCGAGGAGACAGCGCTGATCGAATCGCTGGAGGGCAAGAAGGGCCAGCCACGCCTGAAGCCGCCATTCCCGGCAGGTGCCGGCCTTTATGGCTGCCCGACGACAGTGAACAATGTTGAATCGATTGCCGTTACCCCGACCATCCTGCGGCGCGGACCGGACTGGTTCTCGGCCCTTGGCAAGGAAGGCAACACAGGCACGAAGCTGTTCTGCATCTCCGGCCATGTGAACCGCCCCTGCAATGTCGAAGAAGAGATGGGAATCCCGCTTCGCGAACTGATCGAGAAACATGCCGGCGGTGTGCGCGGGGGCTGGGACAATCTTCTGGCGGTAATCCCGGGCGGATCATCAACGCCGCTCATGCCACAGAGCGTGTGCAACACCATCACCATGGATTTTGACGCGCTGAAG
The DNA here is from genome assembly GCA_002457745.1 of SAR116 cluster bacterium MED-G06. Classification (GTDB taxonomy): domain Bacteria; phylum Pseudomonadota; class Alphaproteobacteria; order Puniceispirillales; family Puniceispirillaceae; genus UBA8309. Next base: position 11,447 of record NTKV01000018.1, read on the forward strand.
GAAGCCGGGACGGGTCTTGGCACCGCAGGCGTCATCGTCATGGACAAGAGCACCGACATCGTCAAGGCCATCGCGCGGCTGTCCTACTTCTACAAGCATGAATCCTGCGGCCAGTGTACGCCCTGCCGCGAGGGCACAGGCTGGATGTGGCGGATGATGGACCGGCTGGTCCGCGGCGATGCCGAAATCCATGAGATTGAGACACTGGAACAGGTCACGCGCCAGGTCGAGGGGCACACCATCTGCGCCCTTGGCGACGCGGCAGCATGGCCGATCCAGGGCCTGATCAAGCATTTCCGTCCGGAAATCGAGCGTCGTATCACCGCGCATCGCGCGGCATCGGCGGTCGAGGCGGCGGAGTAGGGGGTAACGTCATGCCAAAGCTGACTGTGAATGGCGTCGAGGTCGAGGTCGAGGACGGGTCCACCGTTCTTCATGCCTGTGAGGAAGCCGGAGTCGAAATTCCGCGCTTCTGCTACCACGACAGGCTGTCGATTGCCGGCAACTGCCGGATGTGCCTTGTCGATATGGAGCGCGCGCCAAAGCCGGTCGCGTCCTGCGCGATGCCGGCTGGTGAGGGCATGGTGATCCGCACCGATACCGACCGCGTGAAGAAAGCACGTGAAGGGGTGATGGAGTTCCTTTTGATCAATCACCCGCTGGATTGCCCGATCTGTGACCAGGGCGGTGAATGCGATCTTCAGGATCAGGCCATGGGATATGGCTTCGACAGTTCGCGCTATGAGGAAAACAAGCGCGCCGTCGAGGACAAGCATATGGGGCCGCTGATCAGCACCACCATGACGCGCTGTATCCATTGCACGCGCTGTGTGCGCTTTGCCACCGAGGTGGCCGGTGTTCCCGAGCTTGGTGCCATTGGCCGCGGCGAGAATATGGAGATCACCACCTATCTGGAAAAGACGCTGGCGTCCGAACTTTCGGCCAATGTCATCGATCTGTGCCCGGTCGGGGCACTGACCTCGAAACCCTATGCCTTTGCAGCGCGTCCGTGGGAGCTGAGCAAGACGGAATCCGTCGACGTGATGGATGCGGTCGGAAGCAACATCCGGGTCGATGCGCGCGGGGCGCAGGTGATGCGTGTGCTGCCGCGCCTGAACGAGGATATCAACGAGGAGTGGATCTCCGACAAGACGCGCTATGCAATTGACGGCCTGCGCCGCCAGCGTCTGGACCGGCCCTACATCCGTGGCCGTGACGGCAAGCTGTCGCCGGCCAGCTGGGACGAGGCCTTCACCGTGATTGCGGCAAAGATGAAGAAGGCCAAGCCTGCCGCCATTGCCGCCATCACCGGTGACCAATGCGACGCCGAATCGATGTTTGCGCTGAAGACGCTGTTCGACAAGCTGGGAAGCGGCAGCATCGATTGTCGTCAGGATGGCACGAAGATTGGCGGTGCCCGTGCAGGGTACCTGTTCAATTCGACCATTGCCGGCATTGACGAGGCCGACGCGCTGCTCATCATCGGCAGCAACCCGCGGACAGAGGCGGCTGTGCTGAATGCCCGCATCCGCCGCAACTGGCTGTCGACCCGCATGCCGGTCGGTGTTGTCGGTCCTGAGATGGACCTGACCTATGATGCCGAGAACCTTGGCGATGATCCTGCCATCCTTGCCGACATCCTGTCCGGCAAGTCGAAATTTGCCGCCAAGCTGAAACGGGCGAAACGTCCGATGATCATCATCGGTATGGGCGCGCTGGCACGCAATGACGGCGGTGCCATCCTTGGCCAGGCGCATGCCATTGCCGATGCCTATGGCGTGGTTGCCGGTGACTGGAACGGCTTCAATGTTCTTCATAACGCGGCTTCGCGTGTCGCTGGCCTCGATCTCGGCCTGACGCCGGGGCGCGGTGGTCTGGATGTTGACGGCATCTACAAGGCGGCGTCTGCGGACAAGCTTGATCTTGTCTGGCTGCACGCTGCAGATGAAATCGAAGAAGCCATGTTCGAGAAAACTTTCGTTGTATATCAGGGGCATCACGGCGATCGCGGTGCGCATGTCGCCGATGTGATCCTGCCGGGCGCCGCCTATACCGAGAAGGATGGTATCTATCTGAACACAGAGGGACGGGTGCAATATGCGGCCCGCGCCACATTCCCGCCCGGTGAGGCGCGCGAAGACTGGACCATCATCAGGGCATTGGCGGGGCGGCTTGGCATCAATCTCGGGTTTGACACGATTGATGAGCTGCGCGGGGCGATGTTCGAGCTGGTTCCCCATTTTGCCGATCGGGACGAGATCAAGCCTGCCCGCTGGGCAAAGTTCGGAAGCAAGACGAAGATGACATCGGATGCTGTCGGTACGGCGGTCGAGACCTTCCATATGACCTGCGCCATCAGCCGCGCCTCGGAGACCATGGGGCAATGCCTCATGGCCCTGCAGGCCGATGCAGCGCGTGACGCGGCGGAGTAGCACGATGGATCTGATGACCAACAGCTACCTCATGGAACTGGCGCTGATCGTCGGCAAGATCATGCTTGTTGTCGGCCCGCTTCTGATTGCGGTGGCCTACCTTACGCTGGCGGAACGCCGCGTTATCGGGTTCATGCAGCTTCGCAAGGGACCGAATGTCGTTGGCCCGTTCGGGATGTTCCAGCCTTTTGCCGATGCGCTCAAGCTGATGGCGAAGGAAACCATTCTGCCGGCTGGCGCCAACAAGGTTGTGTTTGTTCTCGCACCGATGCTGACCTTCGTCCTGGCCCTTGTCGCCTGGGCGGTGATCCCGTTTGGCGAGGGCCTTGTGATTGCCGACATCAATGTCGGGATCCTGTATCTGTTCGCGATTTCGTCGCTTGGTGTCTATGGCGTGATCATGGCTGGCTGGGCCAGCAATTCGAAATATGCGTTCCTCGGGGCACTGCGGTCCGCCGCGCAGATGGTGTCTTATGAGGTCTCCATGGGCCTGGTGATCATCAATGTGCTGATCTGTGTCGGGTCGCTGAACCTGACCGCCATCGTCGAAGCGCAGCGCGGCATGTGGTTTGCGCTGCCGCTGCTGCCGATGTTCTTTGTCTTCTTCATTTCGACGCTGGCCGAAACCAACCGTGCGCCGTTCGACCTTCCGGAAGGGGAGTCGGAGCTGGTGGCAGGCTATTTCGTCGAATATTCCTCGATGAGCTTCGCCCTGTTCTTCCTCGGTGAATACGCCAACATGATCCTGATGAGCGGCATGACAACAGTGTTGTTCCTTGGGGGATGGCTGCCGCCGTTCGACATCTGGCCGTTGAATATCGTGCCGGGACCGATCTGGTTCATTCTCAAGGTCATGCTGCTGCTGTTCGTCTTCCTGTGGGTGCGGGCGACGACGCCGCGCTACCGCTATGACCAGCTGATGCGTCTCGGGTGGAAGGTATTCCTGCCCTTCTCACTGATCTGGGTGGTGCTGACTTCAGGCTTCCTGCTCTACACCGGCAACCTGCCGGCAGCGGTTGCAGGCTAGGGGGAACAATTTATGGGTGCCATGATCAATTCGCTTCGTTCCTTCCTGCTGCTCGAGCTTGGCAAGGGGCTGTTCCTGACGCTGAAATACTTCTTCAAGCCGAAGGTGACGATCAACTATCCCTACGAGAAGGGAAGCCTGTCGCCACGGTTCCGCGGCGAGCACGCGCTGCGGCGGTATCCGAATGGTGAGGAGCGCTGTATCGCCTGCAAGCTGTGTGAAGCTGTTTGCCCGGCACAGGCCATCACCATCGAGGCAGAGCCGCGTGATGACGGAAGCCGCCGCACGACGCGCTATGACATCGACATGACGAAATGCATTTATTGCGGCTTCTGCCAGGAAGCCTGTCCCGTCGATGCCATTGTCGAAGGTCCCAATTTCGAGTTCGCCACTGAAACCCGCGAGGAGCTGTACTACGACAAGGACAAGCTTCTGGCGAATGGCGACCGGTGGGAAACGGAAATTGCCCGTAACCTCGCCGCCGATGCGCGCTGGCGCTAACGGCGAAGACGTTCAGGGGGATCAGGGTATGAATGAATTCAATAGGATGTCCGGTGATGATTGAGGCGGCGTTCTTCTATCTTTTTGCTGCGGTGATGCTTGGTGCCGGCCTGATGGTCGTCGTGTCGCGCAACCCGGTGTTTTCGGTCTTGTTTCTGATCCTGGCTTTCTTCAACGCGGCCGGGCTGTTTGTGCTGATTGGCGCGGAATTCATCGCCATGCTGCTTGTTGTCGTCTATGTCGGCGCGGTGGCGGTGCTGTTCCTGTTCGTGGTGATGATGCTCGACATCAATTTCGCCGAGATGCGGGCCGGGTTCCAGAAATACCTGCCGCTGGGGCTGATCGTTGGCGGCATCCTTGTGTTCGAGCTTGTCGCCGCGATCTATGGCGATGCCTTCTCGGGGGCGACGCTGCCGGCGATGCCGGAGATCAGCAACACCCGCGCGCTGGGCAATGAGCTCTACACCAAATATCTCTACCTGTTCCAGATTGCCGGTCTGATCTTGCTGGTGGCGATGATCGGCGCGATTTCGTTGACCATGCGCCGTCGGTCCGGTGTGCGAAGACAGGTTATTTCCGAGCAGAACATGCGTCGCCGAGAGGACAGTGTCGAGGTGATCGACGTTCCGGTCGGGGCTGCCGCGCGGACTGTTCATACAGTGCCGCCGAGCAAGCGCGAGGGATAAGGCCATGCTTGAATTGTCTCTGAACCATTATCTTGCCGTATCAGCCGTGTTGTTCGCTCTTGGCACCTTCGGCATCTTCCTGAACCGCAAGAACGTCATCACCATCCTGATGTCGATTGAGCTGATGCTACTGGCGGTGAATATCAACATGGTGGCCTTCTCGGCCTATAACGGTGACCTTGAAGGGCAGATTTTCTCGCTGTTCATCCTGACGGTTGCCGCCGCCGAGGCCGCCATCGGCCTTGCCATCCTTGTCGTCTTCTTCCGCAACCGCGGGTCGATTGCGGTTGAGGATGTGAACATGATGAAGGGCTGACCGGAATGTATGCCTCGATTGTCTTTCTGCCGCTGATCGGCGCGCTGATTGCCGGCTGGCTGAGCCTGAGCCATCGCGACCGCGCGGCCGAGCTTGTCACCGTGATCTGCCTGCTGACCTCGCTGCTGTTCTCGGTGATTGCCTTTGCCCAGGTCGGCATCGGTGGCCAGCCTGTTACCATCGACCTTGCGCGCTGGATTGTTTCCGGTGATTTCGAGGCAATGTGGCGGCTGCGTTTCGACACGCTGACGGTTGTGATGCTGATTGTTGTCACCGGCGTGTCTTCAATGGTGCATCTCTATTCCATCGGCTACATGTCGCATGACAATGCCCGTGCGCGGTTCATGGCCTATCTCAGCCTTTTTACCTTCGCGATGCTGATGCTGGTCACGGCGGACAATCTTGTTCAGCTGTTCTTCGGCTGGGAAGGGGTGGGGGTTGCCTCATATCTGCTGATCGGCTTCTGGTACAAGAAGGACAGCGCCCATACCGCGGCGATGAAGGCTTTCGTCGTCAACCGTGTTGGTGATTTTGGCTTTGCTCTGGGCATTCTGGCGGTCTACCAGATTTTTGGGTCCGTACAGTTCGATGAGATCTTCGCCAATGCTGGTGCCGCTGCGGACACGAAGATCACCTTCCTTGGCAGTTCGTTGCCTGCGCTCGAGGTGGCCGGCATCCTGCTGTTTATCGGGGCAATGGGTAAGTCGGCGCAGCTTGGCCTGCACACCTGGCTTCCTGACGCGATGGAAGGCCCGACCCCGGTGTCGGCGCTGATCCATGCGGCGACGATGGTCACGGCAGGTGTGTTCATGGTCTGCCGTCTGTCGCCGATGCTCGAATTTGCGCCTCTGTCGCTCGACATCATCACCATCGTCGGGGCACTGACGGCGATTTTTGCAGCGACTGTCGGTTTCACCCAGTTCGACATCAAGCGGGTGATCGCCTATTCGACCTGCTCGCAGCTTGGCTACATGTTCTTTGCGGCCGGTGTGTCGGCCTATCCGGCGGCGATGTTCCACCTGACGACGCACGCTTTTTTCAAGGCGCTGCTGTTCCTTGGGGCCGGATCGGTGATCCATGCGATGTCCAATGAGCAGGACCTCCGCAACATGGGTGGTATCTGGAAGAAAATCCCCTTCACCTACATGATGATGTGGATCGGGTCGCTGGCGCTTGCCGGGTTCCCGTTCTTTGCCGGGTTCTATTCCAAGGACATGATTCTCGAGGCTGCCTTTGCTGCGCATACGCCTGTCGGCATGCTGGCCTTCTGGCTTGGCTGCGCCGCTGCTTTTCTGACGGCGTTCTACAGCTGGCGTCTGCTGATCATGGCCTTCCATGGCAAGCCGCGGGCCTCCGCCGAAGTGATGTCGCATGTTCATGAGTCACCGCTGGTGATGACGGTTCCTCTCTTCGTGCTGTCGATTGGTGCGATCTTCTCGGGTTGGCTTGGATACGAGCTGTTTGTCGGGCATGACATGGCCCGCTTCTGGGGTGATTCAATCCTGATCCTGCCGGAACATCACGCCATGGAACATGCGCATCATGTCCCAACCTGGGTAAAACTGCTCCCTGTGATTCTGGCAGGTTCCGGGGTCATTCTGGCGGTGCTCTGTTACGCTGTCTGGACAGGTCTGCCGGGGGCCGCGGCGCGCACGCTGCGCCCGATCCACGCCTTTTTCTTCAACAAGTGGTATTTCGACGAGCTGTACGACCTGATCTTTGTGCGGCCGGCGGTACGGATTGGTGCCTTCCTGTGGCAACGCGGTGATCGTGACACCATTGACGGGTTCGGCCCGGACGGTCTGTCCAGCCTGGTGCTGCGGGTTTCGTCTGCGGCGGCGCGGCTTCAGTCCGGGTTCGTCTTCCACTATGCCTTTGCCATGCTGATCGGGGTCGTTGTCCTGCTCAGCTGGTATTATCTGCGCTTCGGGGGAATGTAGGCGATGATCGAGACCTGGCCACTCCTGACCATCATCACCTTCCTGCCGATGATCGGCGTGGTGTTCCTGCTGATGATCCGCGGCGACGAAGAGGTTGTTGCCCGCAATACGCGCAATGTGTCGCTCTGGGTCAGCGGGTTCACCTTTGTTGTGTCGCTGGCGCTGGTGCTGAACTTTGATCTTCAGGCCACCGGCTATCAGTTCGAGGAGCGCGCCGAATGGCTTCCCGGGACCGGTATCAGCTATCATCTCGGTGTGGATGGCATCTCGATGCCGTTCATTCTGTTGTCGACGCTGCTTATGCCGCTGGCGATCCTTGCCAGCTGGAAGGCCGTGACCCACAGGGTGCGCGAATACATGATCGCGTTCCTCGTCCTGGAAACGATGATGATCGGCATGTTCGCCTCGCTCGACATGCTGATGTTCTATCTGTTCTTCGAAGGTGTCCTGATCCCGATGTTCATCATCATCGGGGTCTGGGGTGGGGCGCGCCGTGTGTATGCTGCCTTCAAGTTCTTTCTCTACACTCTGCTTGGCTCGGTGCTGATGCTGGTGTGCATGCTGGCGATGTATATCGATGCCGGCACCACTGACATTCCCGGCCTGACAGCGCACAGCTTTGCCGCCGGCATGCAGACCTGGCTGTTCCTCGGCTTCCTGGCGTCCTTTGCGGTGAAGGTGCCGATGTGGCCTGTCCATACCTGGCTTCCCGACGCGCATGTCGAGGCGCCGACCGCCGGTTCGATGATCCTTGCCGGCGTCCTGCTGAAGATGGGGGGCTATGGCTTCATCCGCTTTTCCTTGCCGATGTTCCCGCTGGCTTCGGAATATTTTGCGCCGCTGATTTTCGCCCTGTCGATCATTGCCGTGATCTACACCTCGCTTGTGGCGCTGGCGCAGTCCGACATGAAAAAGCTGATTGCCTATTCTTCAGTCGCGCATATGGGGTTTGTCACCATCGGCATCTTCACCCTGACTGAACAGGGTGTGGCCGGTGCGATGTTCCAGATGATCAGTCACGGGCTGGTTTCTGCGGCGTTGTTCTTCTGTGTCGGTGTTGTCTATGACCGGCTTCATACCCGCGAAATCAGCGCCTATGGCGGGGTTGCCGCGGTGATGCCGCGTTATGCCGTATTCTTCATGTTCATGATGCTGGCCTCGGTCGGGCTTCCCGGCACCAGCGGGTTTGTCGGCGAGATGCTGGTCCTCGTCGGCGCCTGGAAGGCCAGCAGCTGGGTAGCGCTGTTTACAGCAACCGGCCTTGTGCTGGGGGCGACCTACATGCTCTGGCTGTACCGGCGGGTGATGTTCGGCAAGATCGTCAACGCCGAGGTCGAGGCGATGGAGCGGATCAGTCGCCGCGAGCTGTTGATCTTCGCGCCTCTGACAGTTCTTGTCCTGTGGTTTGGCATCTATCCGGCGTCGCTTCTCGATGTGATGGAGACAAGTATTCAGGTCGTTCTAGACAGCGCCGCCGCCGGCGGTGCATTCGTGATTGCTGGGAGGTAGGCCATGACTGAATTCCAGATGGCTGACATCATACCGGCCCTGCCGGAAATCTTTCTTGCGGGTGTCGGACTGCTTCTCGTCCTTGTCGCGGCCTATGGCGGTGAATCGGTGACCAATGCCCGCCGCGTGACGCAGCTGGCGATGGCCGGCATCGCGATCACCCTGCTTCTGGTGCTGAATGGCGATCAGGTATTGTCCAGCGCCTTTGGCGGCATGTTCTCGGCGGATGCCTTCGCCAACTATATGAAGGTGCTCGTGCTGCTTGGCACCTTTGCCGCGCTTGGCATGTCGATGCGAAGTGCCGGTGATGACGACATCAACAAGCCGGAATTCGCGCTTCTGGTCTTGCTGGCGCTTGTTGGCATGATGCTGATGATCTCGGCGGACAATCTGATGGCGCTGTATATGGGCGTCGAACTGCAGTCGCTGCCGCTCTATGTCGTTGCGGCCATGCGGACGAACTCGCTGCGTTCATCCGAGGCGGGGCTGAAATATTTTCTTCTCGGGGCGCTGTCCTCCGGACTTCTTCTGTATGGCGCGTCACTTGTCTACGGCGTTGCCGGCACCACGGATTTCGATGGCATCGCCGCGGCGATCGCCGGCAAGGATCTTCCCGCCGTCTTCATCATCGGCATGGTCTTCATGATCTCTGGTCTCGCCTTCAAGGTTTCGGCGGCCCCGTTCCACATGTGGACGCCGGATGTGTATGAAGGCTCGCCGACCCTGGTGACGGCGCTGTTTGCGATCGCCCCCAAGGTGGCGGCCATCGCGATGCTGATGCGCGTGACCTATGGTGCCTTTGGTGGCATTGCCGACCAGTGGCAGCAGGTGCTGGTGGCACTGTCCGTCGCCTCGATGGTGATTGGCGCGCTTGGCGCCATCATGCAGACCGACATCAAGCGGATGATGGCCTATTCCTCGATCGCGCATATGGGCTACGCGCTGGCTGGCCTGGCCGCCGGCACGGTCGCGGGTGCGACTGGCGTGATGATCTATATGACAGGCTATGTCTTCATGGGGGCGGGCAGTTTCGCAATCATCCTGCTGATGCGCCGTGATGGGGTCGAAGCCACAAAGATCCTTGATCTCAAGGGGCTGTCGCGCACCCATCCGCCGCTGGCTATCGGGCTTCTGGTGATGATGTTCTCGATGGCGGGCATTCCGCCGCTGGCTGGCTTCTTCGGCAAATGGTACGTGTTCCTCGCCGCCGTAGAGGCCGGGCTCATCCCGCTGGCGGTGATCGGTGTGGTGATGTCGGTGATTGGTGCCTTCTATTATCTGCGGATCATCAAGCTGATGTATTTTGATGATACGGACACGCCGCTTGATGAAGGAATTCCGATGGCGAACCGGGTGGTTCTTGGCGCCAGCGTCGCAGTCATCCTGCTGTTCTTTGCCGGGCTTGGAAGCCTGCTTGGTGCTGCAGACACCGCGGCCGTGGCGCTGATCACGGCGCGCTGACCGGGCGCGTCCCATGGCATCCCCGCATCCTGCACCTCTCCAGCTGAGCTGCGTTGAGGTCGCCACATCATCAAGCGATCTTGTCTGGCAGACGGCTGCAGAAGATGCACCGGCGGGAACCGCCTTTCTTGTTGGTGAGCAGACAGCCGGCCGCGGGCGACGCGGTGCCGGGTGGTCATCGGCACAGGGCGGGATGTATCTGTCACTGCTGCTCCGTCCGTCTGTAGCTGCAGATACCTTCTGGGGCCTGTCCTTCGTGGCCGCGCTGGCGATCCGTGAAGCCATGGCGGCGCGGCTGACCGGAACGGATGTGAGGCTGAAATGGCCAAATGACGTTCTGGCAGGCAATGGCAAGATTTGCGGGATTTTGCTGGAAGTGCGTGGCGAGGCTGTGGTCATCGGCACCGGCGTGAATATCGCACCCGTAGCCGCGCTTCCTGACGCAAAGCTTCCGGCCACCTCGTTTCAGGAACTGGGTGACAGGACAACCACGCCCGAGGAACTTGCGCGCGATTATGCAGGCCGTCTTCTTCAGCGCGTCGCACACTGGGAGCGAGACGGTTTCGCGCCGGTGAGGCTGGAATGGCTTGGCCATTGTGCCCATATCGGGCAGACGGTGCGGGTGGCGACCGGATCCGGGGTGATTGCTGGCGAGTTTGATGATCTGGGCCATGACGGTGCGCTGGTTATTCGCGCGGATGATGGTACGGTGCATCGGGTGACAACCGGCGATGTGGAACTGACGGGTAGGCTTTGAATGCTGCTTGCCATAGATGTAGGAAACACAAATCTGGTGCTTGCGCTTGGTGACGAGGCGGGCGCCATCGAGGCGCGTTGGCGCATCGAAACCTCGGTCATCACAAGTGAGGCTGCCTGTGAGGCAGAGCTGCGGTCGACGCTTGGTGATGCCGCGTCACGGGTTGACGATGCCATCATCGCCAGTGTGGTTCCCGATGTGACGCCGCGGCTGGAGGCTGCGATCCGGGCGGTGACCGGGGTAGCCCCGCTGATTGTGGGTGCGCCAAGTGTCGATCTTGGCATAGCGGTAAATATCGATAATCCCGCGCAGGCTGGCGCGGATCGTCTGGTCAATGCCGTCGGCGCGATGGCGCATCACCATCTGCCAGCCATCCTGTTGGATTTCGGTACCGCGACAACGCTTGACCTGGTGGCCGAAGACGGCACCTATGAGGGCGGAATCATCGCCCCTGGCGTGGCCCTGTCGATCGAGGCGCTGGAGCGTGCTGCTGCCCAGTTGCCGCGCCTTGTTCTGCGGTCTTTCGAGGCTGATCTGCCGGTTCTTGGGAAAAATACTGTGGCAGCAATGGAAACCGGGGTCCTGTGGGGCTATGTAGGGATGATCGAGGGGCTGTTGCGGCGGCTTCGAGAGGAGCAGGGGGGCACGATGCGGCTTCCGGCCATTGCCACCGGTGGCCTTGCCAGCCTGTTCGCTGACCATCTGCCGGATATCGATGCCGTGGACCCCGACCTGACCATTCGGGGATTGTTCGAGATTTATGCGCGGAACCGTGGAGCACGGCGCGCTGTAGGAAACTGAGACACCATGTTCAATTCGTCTGACCTTTTGTTTGTGCCACTTGGCGGTTCTGGCGAGATCGGGATGAATGCCAATCTGTATCATTACCAGGGAAGCTGGCTGATGGTTGATCTTGGCATTTCCTTTCCTGATGACAGCATGCCGGGAATCGATGTCGTTCTTCCCGATCTGAGCTTCATCGAGTCGCGCCGCGACGCGCTTGCCGGGTTGGTGCTGACACATGGCCATGAAGACCATCTTGGTGCCATACCCTATATGTGGTCGAAGCTTGGCTGCCCTGTCTATGGCAGTGCCTTTACCCTTGCGCTTCTGCGTCGCAAGCTTGCCGAGAATGGCAAGCAGACCGATATCCCGCTGATTGAGATCGGCCCTGGGTCGGTGACCGAGATTGGTGCCTTCAGCGTCGAGATGGTAGGGCTTGCGCATTCCATTCCCGACCCGACGGCGTTGGCCATCCGCTGTGAGGCTGGCACGGTGCTTCACACTGGTGACTGGAAGTTCGATTCCGCGCCGGGACTTGGCGAGGATACCGATCGTGCACGCCTTGCCGAGATCGGCGACGAGGGCGTGCTGGCGATGGTCGGTGATTCCACCAATGCGATGGTCGAGGGGCGCACCGGCTCCGAGGCTGAGGCCGAGGCTGGTCTTCGTGAGGTGATTGCCGCCGCCAAGGGGCGTGTTGCCATTTCGTGCTTTTCCAGCAATGTTGCCCGCATCCAGTCGATTGTTCAGGCGGCCACAGCGAATAACCGGTCGGTTGCGGTGGTAGGACGCGCCATCCGGCGCGCCATTTCAGCGGCACAGGAAGTCGGATATCTGCGTGATCTTCCGGATTTTGTGCCGGAAGAGGATATCAATCTGCTGCCGCGTGAGAACATCGTGATCTTGTGCACCGGTACGCAGGGCGAGCCGCGCGCCGCAATGGCGAAGATCTCCGCCGGTGTGCATGAGTCCGTCACGCTCGATCCGGGTGACACGGTGGTCTTCTCCTCGCGTCAGATCCCGGGGAACGAGCCGGCCATCTCCCGCGTTCAGGACGGCTTGATCCGCCGCAAGATCAACCTGATTACCGACGAGGATGCGCCGGTGCATGTCTCCGGCCATCCGTCGCGTGATGAAATGGTGGAAATGTATGGTCTTGTGCGGCCGCACATTGCCATTCCGGTGCATGGCACCGCGCGTCATCTGATGGCCCATGCCGCGCTCGCGGAAAGCTGTCAGGTGCATCAGACGCTGCTTCCCGACAATGGCACTGTCATCCGGCTTGTTGCCGGTAACAGTGATGCTGGAACCGACGCCGAGATTATCGACAATGTGAAGACCGGCGCGCTGACCCATGAAAAGGGCAAGATCGTCGAAATCCAGTCCGACATGATGCGCGCAAGGCGGCGGATGTTGTGGAACGGGGTGGTGACAGCCAGCCTTGTGATGAACCGGAATGGCGGGTTATGCACCGCGCCGGCGGTCTCGCAAGCCGGGATCAGTGATGCCGATGCCACTGCCGCTGCTGATTATATTGCCGCCGCGAGCCTGGCGATCGAGGACGCCATCGCCGCGATGGGGCGTGGGGCAAGGCGTGATGACTCACGGGTCGAGGAGATCACCGGGCAGGCGCTGCGGCGTGTCGCCCGCAGTATGTTCGGTCTTCGCCCAGTGGCGCATGTCCATATCATGCGGCTTGATGCCGATGATCTTCAGGGCGTGGCCTGAGACAGGATCATGATTGGTCGGATCAACCATATAGCCATTGCCGTTCCGGATGTGGACGCCGCGGCCACGCAGTGGCGTGACGGACTTGGCGCGACATGCAGCGCGCCGCAGGACCTGCCGGAACATGGTGTCAGGATCGTCTTTGTCAGTCAGCCAAACAGCAAGGTCGAACTGATGGAGCCTCTTGGCGAGAATTCGCCCATCGCCGGATTTCTGGAACGCAACCCGGATGGCGGTATGCACCATATCTGCTATGAGGTGGCGGATATCAAAGCCGCAGCTGACCATCTTGTCAGGAGCGGCGCACGCGTCCTTGGTGACGGCACGCCGAAGACCGGCGCGCATGGCAACCCGGTTCTGTTCCTTCATCCCAAGGATTTCTGTGGAACCTTGATCGAGCTTGAGGAGGTGGCAGGCTGATGGATCCTGTTTCGGGAGTGGTCGTCTATCTTCTGATGTGGTGGTGGGTGTTTCTGATGAGCCTGCCGTTCGGCGTTCGGGCAGAAGCCGAACCAGAGGCAGGTCACGCGCCGTCAGCACCAGCCAGGCCGATGCTGTGGCGCAAGGTCGGGGCCTCGACTGTGATTGCTGGTGTGCTCACAGCCATCATAAACTGGATCATCAACGCGCAGATCATCTCGCTTGGTCCGATCGTCGGCTAGATAGCTGCTGGCCATTTTTTGACAAAAAAAAGCAAGGCTGCCGCCTTGCCTTTTCTGAATGGGCCAGGTTGCCCCCGGCTCCGTTCTCTCCCTAAACCCGGTCAATAACCCGCGTTGTTCTGAAAAAAACCGTACGCACGAAAACACACCATGTCGACAAAAAAATTAAATAAATATTAAGTTTTCCTTCACCTTTTTGGAACTTTTGGATAGGTCGTCTGCGGTCGTCTCGTCCTGTTGTGGGGCGCGGGTGTGCAGTCCAATCACCCCGCACCGGTTTCTGGTTGGCGATCATCAGGGCAGCGTTGCCTGAGATCTTTGGACCATCGTCCTCCGGCGTCTGCG
>NTKV01000019.1 GCA_002457745.1 SAR116 cluster bacterium MED-G06
TCGAGATCGACGAGACCCGCATCGTCAGCTCCACCGGGGCGCTGGCGCTTGGCACTGTGCCGAAGAAGCTGATTGTGATTGGCGCCGGCTATATCGGCCTCGAGCTTGGCACCGTCTGGGCGCGGCTTGGCGCCGAGGTCGAGGTCATCGAGTTCCTGCCGCGAATCCTTCCCGGCATGGATGACGAGATCGCGAAGAAATTCATGGCGATGGCAAAGAAGCAGGGCCTGTCCTTCCGGCTGAAGACAGCGGTGAAGGCGGCAAAGGCCGGCAAATCCGGCGTCACGCTGACGGTTGAACCGGCCGGTGGCGGCGAGGCCGAAACCATCAAGGCGGATATCGCGCTTGTTGCTGTGGGCCGTCACCCGGCCACTGATGGTCTTGGCCTTGAAGAGGCCGGCATCGCGCTGAGCGATCGCGGCCGGATCAGGGTTGATGCCCGCTTCGAGACCTCGGTCGAGGATGTCTACGCCATCGGCGATGTGATTGACGGGCCGATGCTTGCGCACAAGGCCGAAGAGGACGGCGTCGCCGCCGTCGAGATGATGGCGGGTCTTGCCGGCCATGTGGATTACGATCTGGTGCCGGGTATTGTCTATACCGCGCCGGAGGTTGCCACGCTTGGCAAGAGCGAGGACGCGCTGAAGGCGGATGGCATCGCCTATAAAAAGGGAAGCTTTCCGTTTTCTGCGAACAGCCGCGCCCGCGCCCAGGGGCATAGTGACGGCTTTGTGAAGATTCTGGCCGATGCCGAGACCGACCGTGTGCTTGGTGTCCACATCATCGGCCATGAGGCCGGGACGATCATCCACGAATGTGCCACCGCGATGGCCTTTGGCGCGTCATCCGAGGATATCGCCCGCACCTGCCATGGTCACCCGACGTTGAATGAGGCGGTGAAGGAAGCCGCGCTGGCTGTCGACGGCCGCGCCATCCATATGTAACCGGCCCATTTTCAATCAGGGTGTCGGCTATCCTGCCCGCGGATGTGTCTCGCGGTGAAGCCGCAGCAGATGCGCTTCGTCAACACTGGTATAGCGCTGCGTTGTTGACAGGCTGGCATGACCAAGAAGCTCCTGAATGGCGCGAAGATCGGCACCATGTCCAAGCAGATGTGTGGCAAAGGCGTGACGAAGCGCGTGCGGTGTCACATGCGCCGGAAGGCTGAGCTCGAGGCGAAGCGCCTCCACCAGCCGCTGCGCCGCGCGCGCGCCGAAGCCGTTGCCGCGGCTGCTGACAAACAGCGGTGAGTCGCGCCCGCCATCAAACGGACAGACCGCCAGATAGCTTGCCACCGCTGCGGCCACAGCAGGCAGCACCGGCACCTCGCGGACCTTGCCGCCCTTTCCTGTTATGCGAAGCCACTCGCCAAGTGGGGCGTCACCCCGCACCAGCGACAATGCCTCGGAAATACGAAGCCCGCTGCCATAAAGAAGCATCAGAAGCGCGAAATCGCGCTGTTTCGCCCAGTCATCGCCGCGCCGCCGGAAGATTGCGGCCAACAGCGCGCGCGCCTCGTCCTCGGACACCGGCTTGGGAACCGATTTTGGCGGACGGGGGGCGCGAAGCCATCCCAGATCGCTGATCTCCAGCCTGCCGGTGCGCCCACAGAACCGGTAAAAGCTGCGCAGCGCCGAAACGCGCCGCGCGATGGTGCTGCGGGCAAGGCCGCGTTCGTTCATGTCGGCAAGCCAGCCACGAAAGGCGCGCCGGTCGGGCGCGGCACAGTCACCCCCGCCGGTGAAGATACGATAATCGTCGAGGTCGCCGGCATAGGCGGCAAGCGTGTTGGCGCCGTAGCGCCGCTCGGTTTCGAGCCAGGCCAGCCAGGCCAACCGATGATCGCTGCCGCCCGCCATTGCGTCTAGAGAATCGACTGGCCGGTGCCTTCCCAGTCGGAAATAAAGGCGGCCAGCCCTTTGTCGGTGAGCGGATGCTTGTAAAGCGCTCCCAGGATTTTCGGTGGCAGGGTGGCGACATCCGCCCCCAGCATCGCGGCATCGACAATATTCTGCGTGCTGCGGACCGACGCGACCAGAACCTCGGTGTCGAACCCGTACTGGTCATAAATGGTGCAGATCTCCTCGATCAGCCCCATGCCGTCCTGGCCGATATCATCGAGCCTGCCGACAAAAGGCGAGATAAAGGTGGCGCCGGCCTTGGCCGCGAGAAGCGCCTGTCCGGCGGTGAAGCAGAGGGTGACATTGACGTCGGTGCCTTCGTCGCTGAGGACGCGGCAGGTGCGAAGCCCGTCTTCGGTCAGCGGCACCTTCACCGTGACATTCGGTGCCAGCTTGGCAAGTTTGCGACCTTCGGCCAGCATGGTCTCATGGTCGGTGGCGGCCACTTCGGCGCTGACCGGTCCGTCAACCAGCGCGCAGATCTCGGAGATCGCCTCGAGAATATTACGACCAGACTTGGCGATCAGGGACGGGTTGGTTGTCACACCATCAACGAAGCCGCTGGCGATATAGGTTTTGATCTCGTCGATATCTGCGCTGTCGAGGAAAATTTTCATGTCGGGAAACCTGCTCTTCCGGTGTAGGTTGTTGTCGGTTTGGATGACGCGCGCAGTCTATCGCAAGCCGCTCGCCAAATCCACCTGCCGAAGACCTGACGGAGCGTAACAGACGGTGACCCCGAACAGTGACAGCCAGCTGAGGGCCGCCACAGTGCGGGTTGCTGTGGCCGTGCCGCTTGACCGTGCCTTTGATTACACGACCGATGACGGTGTTCCGCTGCCACGCGGCACCATCGTCGGCGTCCCGTTCGGGCCGCGACAGCTTTATGGCATTGTTCTGGGGCCCGGCGAGGGCGAGGTGGCGCCGGAATCGCTGAAGGCCGTCAGCGAGGTGCCGGCGCTGGCCCCACTGGCCCCGGCCTTTGTTGATTTTCTGGAACGCGTTGCCGCCTGGACCATGGCGCCGATCGGCAGCGTCGCAAAGATGGCGCTCAGTCAGCCACAGGCACTGCAGCCACCGCCGCAGCGCAAGCTTTATCGCCGGCCATCACCGGTACCTGTCGATGAGACGCTGACCGCGGCGCGGCAGCGGGTGGCCGATATTCTGGGGCTTGCCGGGGCGATGTCGTCCGCCGAGCTTCAACGCGAGGCCGCGGTGAGCGCCGGTGTGATCACCGGCATGGCTGCTGCCGGATCGCTGGAAATGGTGCTTGTCAGCGACGAGGCAGCGCCGCCGCCGCCGCGCCTGTCGGGTGGCCCGGCGCTGTCGCCGGATCAGACCGATGCGGCTGACGCCATCGGTGACATGCTGGGAAAGGGATTCGGGCCGGTGCTTCTGGACGGGGTGACAGGTTCGGGAAAGACCGAGGTCTATTTTGACGCTGTCAGCCGAACGATCGAGGCTGGCAGGCAGGTGTTGATCCTGTTGCCGGAGATTGCCCTGTCTGCCGCCTGGAAACAGCGGTTCCGCGACCGATTCGGGGTGATGCCGACGGAATGGCATTCCGATGTTGCAGCCGGGCGAAAGCGGCGGGCCTGGCGGCATGCGCAGAGCGGCGCGGCACAGGTTGTGGTCGGCGCGCGTTCGGCGCTGTTCCTGCCTTTTGCCGATCTCGGGCTGATCATCGTCGATGAGGAGCATGAGCAGGCTTACAAGCAGGAAGACCAGGTTGTCTATCACGCGCGGGACATGGCGGTGCTGCGCGCCAGGCTGGAAAGCTGCCCGGTTGTCCTTGCCACCGCGACACCTTCGCTGGAAAGCTGGGTGAATGCCGGCAAGGCAGGTGACGCACCGCGCTACCGGCATCTTTCGCTTCCAAAGCGAATCGGCCTTGCCCAGCTGCCGGAAATTCGCGCGGTTGATTTGCGCCAGACGCCTCCGGAACGCGGCCGCTGGCTGGCCCCGCCCCTGGTCTCGGCCATTGCCGAACGCCTCGAGGCCGGCGAACAGTCTTTGCTGTTCCTGAACCGCCGCGGCTATGCGCCGCTGACCCTGTGTGGATCATGCGGGCACAAGGTGACATGCCCGAACTGTGACAGCTGGATGGTGATGCACCGTCTGGCGGGTCGCCTGAAATGCCACTATTGCGGTTTTGAATCACGCCCGCAGCGCGACTGTGCGCAGTGCG
This sequence comes from SAR116 cluster bacterium MED-G06, assembly GCA_002457745.1. Classification (GTDB taxonomy): domain Bacteria; phylum Pseudomonadota; class Alphaproteobacteria; order Puniceispirillales; family Puniceispirillaceae; genus UBA8309. The sequence goes on from NTKV01000019.1 coordinate 4,090, forward strand.
GGGAGGATGACAGCATGCAGGCCTGTGGCCCCGGTGTCGAACGGCTTGCCGAGGAGGTGCTGCAACGCTTTCCCGAGGCGCGATTCGCGGTGTTCTCAAGCGATACGGTTGCCAGCCCGGGCAGTGCCGAGAATTTCGTGACCTCGGTGATGGAGGGCGAGGTCGACATCATTGTCGGAACGCAGATGGCAGCGAAAGGACATCACTTTCCGAATCTGACCCTTGTCGGCATCGTCGATGCCGATCTCGGGCTTGCCGGCGGCGATCTCCGCGCAGCCGAGCGAAGCTTTCAGATGCTGGCACAGGTGGCGGGCCGTGCCGGTCGAGCGGACCGGCCTGGCATTGCTATGCTGCAGACCATGGACAGCGGCAATGCCGTGATGCAGGCGCTGTTGTCCGGGGACCGGGACAGGTTTCTGGCGACCGAGGCTGAATCACGCCGGCTTGCCGGCATGCCGCCCTTTGCACGGCTGGCAGCGCTGGTGCTGTCTGCGGGTGATCCGGAACGGCTGCAGGCGGCGATGCAGATGCTGTCTGCCAGCCGGCCGCATTTCCACGGTGTGTCGGTGTTCGGACCAAGCCAGGCGCCGCTTGCGTTCCTGCGCGGGAGGCACCGCGGTCGGGTTCTCATTCAGGCTGACAAGAGCGTTGACCTGCAGGCGGTAATTGACGGATGGGTGACAAAATTGGCGCTGCCGCCCGGGGTCAGGTTGCAGGTCGATATCGACCCTTACAGCTTCCTCTAGCAGTCTGCCGCGGGGCGCCTGTCGCCTGCGCTGAAATGGCAGGCCTGCAGCGCCGTATAATTTGGGCCTTCACCTGCGACACAGCGTCATTTTCCGCGCCTTCGACGCTTGCCTTTCCCGCACGGGTATGATAGCTCCCACAGCGATACAAATGGTCGGTGGAAACGCCCGTCGGCATACGGCTGTATCACCTGACACCATTCCTTTTTTGATGAGGGCACATCGTTGAGTTCTAGCGCTAAAGGTCTTGCCGGTCGCTATGCTGGTGCGCTGTACGCGCTGGCCGAGGAAGCCGGCAATGTCGAGGCTGTTGTTGCCGACCTGACAGGTCTTGGTGACCTTGTCGCCGGCAATGATGAAATGAAGATGCTTGTCGAGTCGCCGGCCATTTCCTGGTCCGAGCAGACCAGGGCAATCACAGCCATCATGGAAAAGGGCGGCGCAGCTGCGCTGACCGTGAAATTCGTGGGCACAGTGGCCTCCAACGGTCGCCTCCATGCCCTGACCCGTATCATTTCCGCCTTCCTTGCCGAACATGCCCGCCGTCGCGGACAGGTTGCGGCAGAGGTGATTTCCGCCATCGAGCTTGATGCGGCACGCCGTGCGCGCGTCGAAAGCGCGGTGGCCAAGCTTGCCGGAAGCGACAAGATCTCGCTTTCCATGCGGGTGGACCCGTCGCTGATCGGGGGCCTTGTGGTCCGCATCGGCTCGCGGATGATCGATACGTCGGTCAAAACCAAACTTAACCGGCTTGAAACAGCTATGAAGGGTATAGCGTGATGGATATTCGTGCGGCTGAAATCTCAGCAATCCTGAAGGAACAGATTGCCAATTTCGGAAGCGACGCCGAGGTTGCGGAGGTCGGGCGTGTCCTGTCCGTCGGTGACGGCATCGCGCGCGTACATGGTCTTGACGAAGTCCAGGCCGGCGAGATGGTCGAATTCGAGGGCGGCGTCAAAGGAATGGCGCTGAACCTTGAATCGGACAATGTCGGCATCGTGATCTTCGGTGATGACCGCGCCATCAAGGAAGGCGATGTTGTTCGCCGGACCGCATCGATTGTGGATACGCCGGTTGGCAAAGGTCTTCTTGGCCGCGTTGTTGACGCGCTTGGCAACCCGATTGACGGCAAGGGCCCGCTGAAGGATGTAACCCGCAGCCGCGTCGAGGTGAAGGCCCCCGGCATCATGCCGCGTAAATCGGTTCACGAGCCGATGCAGACCGGCCTGAAGGCGATCGACAGCCTGATCCCGATTGGCCGTGGCCAGCGTGAGCTGATCATTGGCGACCGCCAGACCGGCAAGACCGCCATTGCCGTCGACACCTTCATCAACCAGAAGCCGGTAAACGCGGCTGCTGGCAAGGACGACAGCAAGAAGCTGTTCTGCATCTATGTTGCTGTTGGCCAGAAGCGCTCGACCGTGGCGCAGATCGTCCGTTCGCTGGAAGAGCAGGGCGCGCTCGAATATTCGATCGTCGTCGCCGCCACCGCGTCCGATCCGGCACCAATGCAGTTCCTCGCCCCTTACACAGCCTGTGCCATGGGCGAATATTTCCGCGATAACGGCATGCACGCGCTGGTCGTCTATGATGACCTGTCGAAGCAGGCCGTTGCCTACCGCCAGATGAGCCTTCTGCTGCGTCGTCCGCCGGGCCGTGAAGCGTATCCCGGTGACGTTTTCTATCTTCACTCACGCCTGCTTGAGCGTGCCGCGAAGATGAATGAGGATAACGGCTCCGGTTCGCTGACCGCGCTGCCGGTCATCGAGACCCAGGCTGGTGACGTGTCGGCCTATATTCCGACCAACGTGATCTCGATCACCGATGGCCAGATCTTCCTCGAGACCGAACTCTTCTACAAAGGCATCCGCCCGGCCGTGAATGTCGGCCTGTCGGTCAGCCGTGTTGGGTCGGCAGCGCAGATCAAGGCGATGAAGCAGGTTGCCGGCTCGGTGAAGCTGGAGCTTGCGCAGTATCGTGAAATGGCCGCCTTTGCCCAGTTTGCCTCGGACATGGATGCGTCTACCCGCGCCCTTCTCGAGCGCGGCGCGCGCCTGACCGAGCTTCTGAAGCAGCCGCAATACAGCCCGATGAAGGTCGAGGAGCAGGTTGCTGTCATTTATGCCGGCGTGAAAGGCTATCTCGACAGCGTTGAAGTCGGTGACATTGGCCGCTTCGAGGCTGGTCTTCTCGAGCATCTTCGCAGCGCCGCTGCCGATGTTCTGGATACCATTCGTGACGAGCAGAAGCTGTCTGACGACACCGAAGCCAAGCTGAAGGCCGCCCTCGAGGCCTACGGCAAGAGCTTCGCCTGAGGTTGGGTGCCGGGGTCGGCTGACCGGCAGGGACATCCTGCCGTAAGCCACACCGGAAAAGGGCCAGACCGAATAAGAGCCAGACCTGATAAGGGCCAGGTTGAATAAGGGAGTGTGATGGATGCCATCACTTAAGGACCTAAAAACGCGCATCAACAGCGTGAAGTCGACGCAGAAGATCACCTCGGCCATGAAAATGGTTGCGGCGGCGAAGCTTCGCCGGGCGCAGGAAGCTGCTGAAAAAGGCCGCCCCTATGCCGATCGCATGCAGCAGATCGTCAATTCGCTGGCTGGCAAGGCGGACCCGTCCTCGGCACCGCAGCTTCTTGTCGGCAACGGCCATGACAAGACCCACCTTCTTGTGGTGGTGTCCGCCGACCGGGGCCTGTGTGGTGGTTTCAACGGCTCGATCACCCGCCAGACCCGCACCGAGGTCGCCCGCCTTCGCGGCGAGGGCAAGGTGGTCAAGCTTCTGATGGTGGGCCGCAAGTCCGCTGACGCGCTGCGTCGTGAGCTTGGCGATATCTATCTCGACAATCTTGAAGGCATTCAGGGCACGTCGGTGCAGTTTGGCGATGCCGCGTCGATCGGCGACACCATCCGCACCGGCTTCGAAGCTGGCGAGTTTGACGTCTGTACCGTCATCTTCAACAAGTTCAAGTCGGCCATTTCCCAGGAAGTCACGCTACAGCGCCTGATTCCGGCAGAGGTGGCCGAGGAGGCGGAAGCCTCCGACGAGACTGGCGTATCCTATGAATACGAGCCGGACGAAGAAGAGCTTCTGGCCGCGGTTCTGCCGCGCAATATCTCCACTCAGGTCTACAGCGCGCTGCTGGAATCCTCGGCAGCCGAGCTTGCCGCACGGATGACAGCGATGGACAACGCGACCCGCAATGCGGGCGACCTGATCGAACGCCTGACACTGGTCTATAACCGGACCCGCCAGGCGACCATCACCAAGGAACTGATCGAAATCATCTCCGGCGCCGAAGCGGTGTAACCGGATAGAAGACTTAACCGCGGAGTAGGATAAAATGGCGAACAATATTGGCAAAATCAGTCAGGTCATCGGCGCTGTTGTCGATGTCGCGTTCGAAGGCCATCTTCCGGCCATTCAGAATGCGCTCGAGGTCGACAATAACGGACAGCGCCTTGTTCTCGAGGTGGCACAGCATCTTGGCGAATCCTCGGTCCGGACCATCGCCATGGACTCGACCGAAGGTCTGGTTCGCGGTGCCGACGCTGCCGATACCGGCGCGCCGATTACCGTGCCCGTCGGGCCGGAAACACTGGGCCGTATCCTGAACGTCATCGGTGAGCCGGTTGACGAAGGCAAGCCGGTGAAGTCGGCAAAGCAGTATCCGATCCACCGTCCGGCACCGGCATATGTCGACCAGTCGACCGAAGCCGAAATCCTTGTGACAGGCATCAAGGTTGTCGACCTCCTCGCCCCTTATGCAAAAGGCGGCAAGATCGGCCTGTTCGGGGGTGCCGGTGTTGGCAAGACCGTTCTGATCATGGAGCTGATCAACAACGTTGCGAAGGCGCATGGTGGTTACTCGGTGTTCGCTGGCGTTGGCGAGCGGACCCGTGAAGGCAACGACCTGTATCACGAAATGGTTGAGTCCGGCGTTATCAAGACCGATGGCGAAGGCTCCAAGGCGGCGCTGGTCTATGGCCAGATGAACGAGCCGCCAGGTGCCCGGTCGCGGGTTGCGCTGACCGGCCTGACACTGGCTGAATATTTCCGTGATGAAGAAGGCCAGGACGTGCTGTTCTTCGTCGACAACATCTTCCGCTTCACCCAGGCCGGCTCGGAAGTGTCGGCGCTTCTCGGCCGCATCCCGTCGGCGGTGGGTTACCAGCCGACGCTGGCCACTGACATGGGCGCGCTTCAGGAGCGGATCACAACCACCACCAAGGGATCGATCACCTCGGTTCAGGCCATTTATGTTCCGGCCGACGACCTGACTGACCCGGCACCGGCAACATCCTTTGCTCACCTCGATGCGACCACGGTTCTGTCGCGCCAGATCGCCGAGCTTGGCATCTATCCTGCCGTTGACCCGCTGGACTCCTCCTCGCGGATGCTTGATCCGCGGATCGTTGGCGAGCGTCATTACGGGATCGCCCGTAGCGTCCAGGAAGTTCTCCAGCAGTACAAGTCGCTGCAGGACATCATTGCCATCCTTGGCATGGACGAACTGTCGGAAGAGGACAAGCTTGTCGTGGCCCGCGCCCGCAAGATCCAGCGCTTCCTGTCGCAGCCGTTCCATGTTGCCGAAGTCTTCACCGGTTCGCCGGGCAAGCTTGTCGGCCTTGATGACACGATTGACGGCTTTGCCGGCATCATCGCCGGTGACTATGACCATCTTCCGGAGGCCGCCTTCTACATGGTCGGCACCATCGAAGAGGCTGTCGAAAAAGGTAAGAAAATGATGCAGGAGGCCGCGTAAGCGGTCGCCTTGCGACAGGAGTAACGTGCGATGGCCGAAACCACGCAACTGGAACTAGTCACACCTGCGGACATCATGGTGCAGAAGGCTGTGCAGATGGTCGTGGCGCCCGGCGTCGAGGGGCTGTTTGGCGTGTTGCCACGTCACGCGCCGCTTCTCTCTGACCTTGCCCGTGGTGTGGTCGAGGTGCATGAGAATGGCCAGGTCGTGAACCGCTTCATGATCGATGGCGGACTTGCCGATGTGTCAGGCGAATCAGTGACCATCCTGACCGAGCGTGCCGAGGATCTGGACAGCGCTGATCGCGACGCCATCAAGTCGCGTGCCGAGGCTGCAAGCGGTAGCGAGGCAGATTTCCTGAACGCGGTGCTGGACGCCATCTGATCCGGCGTTCTTCAAGCCGATAGAAAAGCCCGGCGGTACCGCCGGGTTTTTTGTTGCCTGCAAATCTGTTTCGGGATGCGCCGTCAGCTGTCGATCAGCGGGGCAAAACTGTCCATCAATGTCTGATAGACATCACGTTTGAAGGGCACCGCCAGATTGATCAGCGCCTGCGGTTCGATCCAGCGCCACTCGCAGAATTCCGGTTCGGCGGTGTCGATGTTGATGTCGGCATCATCACCGGTGAAGCGAAGCGCCACCCATCGCTGCTTCTGGCCGCGATACTGGCCATGCCACAGCCTGTCGGCGAGGGGCTGCGGAATGTCATAATGAAGCCATTCATCATGCTCCTGCAGCAGGCTGGCCTTCTGCGTGCCAATTTCCTCACCCATTTCACGAAGACAGGCCTGCATCACCGATTCACCGTGGTCGATGCCGCCCTGCGGCATCTGCCATGCCTCGGCGCGGTTGTCGATACGGCGGCCGGCAAACAGCATGTTCTCGGCATTCAGCAGGAAAATGCCGACGCAGGGCCGATACGGGCGCGCCTCGTAGGGAATTTGCTTCATGAAGCAGGCTTGAGCGCACCGAATACAGCGACACCCCGAATGAGATCAAGGGCGCGCGCCAGCTGATAGTCGATCTCCGACTGGTCGCGGCTGTCTTCGGCCGCCGCGCCATCTCCTGCCTCGGAGGCCTCGCCATCCGCTGCCTCGGAGGCCTCACCATCCGCTGCAGTCTCGCTGCCAGCCTCGGCCTCGCCACCGGCGTCAGCTTCTTCGGAGCCATCAAGCGCACCGCGAAGATCTTCTTCACGGACAATGCCGCCTTCGACCGCCTCGATCCTGGCAAGCTCGACCTCGATGTCGGGCACAATACCGCGCGCCTGAATAGACACACCCGATGGGGTGTAATAGCGCGCTGTCGTCAACCGGATGGCCGAGCTGTTGGAGATCGGGATCACCGACTGCACCGAGCCCTTGCCGAAAGACCGTGTGCCAAGAATCACCGCACGTTTGTGGTCTTTCAGGGCGCCAGCCACAATCTCCGATGCCGAGGCCGACCCCGAGTTGATCAGGATGACCATCGGAAGCCCGCGCGCGATGTCGCCGGGCTTGGCATAGACATGCGATCCCTTATCGGCATCGCGGCCGCGGGTGGAAACAATCTCGCCTTCTTCCAGAAAGGCATCCGAGACCGAAATCGCCTCGGTCAGAAGCCCGCCCGGATTGTTCCGCAGATCGAGAACGACGCCTTTCAGCGCGTCACCTTCTTCCCGGAAGAAATCATCAACCGCATCCATCAGGCCGGGTGTTGTCTGCTCGGAAAAGGTGGTGATCCGGACATAGCCGATGCCGTCGAAAATCTCCGACCGCACGGACCGGATCTTGATGAAATCCCGAACCAGCGTGACATCGAACGGCTCCAGTTGGCCGCGCTGCACCTTGACCGTCACTTTTGAACCGACCTCGCCGCGCAGCCGCTCGACAGCTTCGGACAGCTGCATGCCGATGATCGAGACATCATCGACCGCGATCAGGTAGTCCTCGGGCTGGAGGCCGGCGCTTGCCGCCGGTGTGTCATCGATGGGTGAAACCACCTTGACCATGCCCTGATCCATGGTGATCTCGACACCAAGGCCACCAAAACGGCCCCTTGTCTGTTCCTGCATCTCCGAGAAATTCTCGGTGTTGAGGAACGTCGAATGCGGATCAAGAGAGGTCAGCATGCCGGTGATCGCGGCCTCGATCAGCTCGCGGTCCTCTATCTCGTCGACATAGCTTTCACGCACCCGCTGGAAGATGTCGCCAAACAGGCCAAGCTGACGATAGGTATCGTCCTTGCCGGAGGATTGTGCGGTGGTGAGTGTCGGGATCGTCATGCCGGCCAGGAACAGCGCCCCGCAAAACACGGCCACATGCCACAGGCGTAAACGGCTTACGCGGGTCAAGTTATCCATCTTGTTCGGCTCCTTAGGCGCGGTCACGCTCTAGGCTAATGTAATGGTGAATTCACGATTTGCAACGATTTGGCGCGTTGTATCAAGGCTCATCCGCCAGTTGGAGATTGCAGGGGGCGTCCGGTCATTGCCGCCGGCTGGTCGATGCCGAGAAGCGCAAGAAGGCTTGGTGCCAGATCGGCCAGCCTGCCATCACCAAGGCTGGTGCCGGGCGCCGCGCCAACAAGGATCACCGGCACCAGATTGGTGGTGTGAGCGGTATGTGGTGATTGCGCCGCCTCATCCCACATCATTTCGCAATTCCCATGGTCGGCGGTGACAATCATTTTGCCCCCCGCCGCCAGCACAAGCTCAGCCATGTCCCCGACACAGGCATCAACCGTTTCGACAGCGCGGATCGCCGCCTGAAGATCGCCTGTATGGCCAACCATGTCCGGGTTGGCAAAGTTGATCACAAGCAGGTCATGCCTGGCGTTTTCAAGGCTGTCACGTGCGGCCGCGAGCACCCCGGCGGCACTCATCTCCGGCTTCAGGTCATAGGTTGCCACCTTTGGCGATGGCACCAGTTCCCGGTCCTCGCCATCGGCAACCGCCTCGTCACCCCCGTTCAGGAAGAAGGTGACATGTGGATATTTCTCGGTCTCGGCAAGGCGAAGCTGGCGTTTTCCAGCCTTGGCCACCGTGGCGCCAAGGGTGTCGTCAATGCGTTGCGGGCCGAACAGGGTGACAAGATGGGCGTCAAGCTGGGCTGAATAGGAGGTCATGCCGACTGCACCGGCAAGCCTGGCCGGGGCGGCCTCGAAGCCGACCTCCTCGGGCATCATCCAGCAGGCCAGAAGCTGGCGCACCCGGTCGGCGCGGAAATTGATCATCACCACCGCATCCCCGTCGCGCATGCCATCGTAATCGCCGATCACGCAGGGTTTGATGAATTCATCGCTCTCGCCGGCCTCATAGGCATCGGCAAGCGCCGCCAACGGGTCGCCAGCATGGCTGTCGGCGCTGGCGCTGTTGATGGCCGCAAAGGCAGCTTTGGTGCGCTCCCACCGCTTGTCGCGGTCCATCGCGAAATAGCGCCCGATCAGGGTGCCGAAGCGCACATCTGCCGGCAGCTTTTCGATGAAACCGGGGATTGTCGCCTTGGCAGTCTTCGGAAGGACATCGCGCCCGTCGGTGAAGCCATGCAGGATGATGTCCGCCCCACCAGCGTGAAGCCCCTTGATCACCGCCAGCATCTGGTCCTTATGCGAATGCACACCGCCATCTGACAGCAGCCCCATCACATGGACCCGCCCGCCGGTGTTTGCCAGACGCGCGGCCAGCGCGGCCAGCTCGGGGTGCGCCGCAAGGTGCCCATCCTCCATGGCGGCGTTGATCCGCGGCAGGTCCTGCATGACCACGCGGCCGGCCCCGATATTCATATGGCCAACCTCGGAATTGCCAACCTGCCCTTCGGGAAGCCCGACCTCGGCCCCGGAGGCGGCCAGCCGCGCATGTGGCCAGTCACGACGCATCGAATCAAAGACCGGCGTATCGGCAAGCGCCACGGCGTTGCCGTCGCGCGTGTCGCGCAGGCCCCAGCCATCCATGATGCACAGGACAACGGGGCCAGAGGATGAAGCTGCTTTGGACATAGGGCCTTATACCGCCAGCGCGGCGCGGCGTACAGGGTCTGGTGGCAATGTCGCTATGCGCTAGCCACCACGATGATAGGGATGACCGGCAAGAATGGTGGTGGCGCGATAGAGCTGTTCGGCAAGCATCGCCCGAAACAGCATATGCGGCCAGGTGGCACTGCCAAAGGCGATCCGCGATTCGGCGCGTGCCAGAAGCGTCTCGCCATGCCCGTCGGCCCCGCCAATGGCGAAGCAGGCCGAAGCAAGGCCGCTGTCGCGCCAGCGTTGCAGCATTGCCGCCAGCGCCTCGGACGAGGTGTCACGCCCGCGTGGATCGCAGGCAACAAGCGGGGTTGCAGCTGGACAATGGCGAAGAAGGCGGGCGCCTTCATCCTCTTGCCGTGCGCTGCCAGCGGGAAGTTTGGATTCAATTTCGACAAGCTCACCGCCTTGCGGAAGGCGGGCCAGCCAGTCATGGACAAGGGTCTGTTCCGGTGCGTTTCGGCCCTTGCCGACGGCGAGAATTATCAGCTTCATGGGGGATATCCGCTATCTGGCCGGGGGCGCGTCAGGGCAGCACGATCCCGGCGCTGCCACGGCGCTGTGGGCCTCGCCCTCTGGCCAGGTTTTTTGGCCGGGCATGTACCCGGCCGTGTGCCCGGGCATGTATCCGGGCACGTATCCGGGCCCTCTGGCTGCCTTTGGGAAGGGCCGCGTCAGCCTAGCTGCTGACGGTGACCACTTCCTGCGGGCCGTCATTCGCCCACATGCGCTCCAGACCGTAGAATTCCCGAACCTCGGGGCGGAACAGATGGACGATCACGTCATTCGCGTCGATCAGCACCCAGTCTGCCTGCCGCATGCCCTCAAGCCCCAGAATTTCGACGCCAGCCTGTTTCAGCCTGACTTCGAGATGCTCGGCCATTGCCGCCACCTGCCGCGAGGAGGTGCCGCTGGCGATCACCATATAGTCCGCAACAGAGGACTTGCCACTCAGAGGGATGGCAAGCACATCATCGGCTTTGTCGCTGTCGAGGGAAGAGGTGACCATGTCGAGGATCTGGTCGGGATCCAAATGCGATTGCATTTTGCTAATTGTGTCTCTCCACAAATGCGCCCTGTCGGCTTTGGTTCTGGCCATCCTTTCGGCCTTGTCGCCGCAGAGCTGTTGCCGACGCATGGTGTCGGCGCCCAGCGATGAAGCACCAGGCTGGCGCTGTTCCGGATCCGCGCAGTGTCGCGGCGGCAAGCCGTCGCGGCGACAGGCGTGATCTCAGGAGCAGCCGTCCTTTGCTCAACGCAGCGTAAGAATAGCCCGGTCGGTCAATCACCGCAATGGGCATGGTTCTGGCGATGACATCATGCCGCTGCCAGCTGGCGAAGCCGACCAGATTGTCCGCCCCCATCAGCCAGCAGAACCGGTGCCTCGGACAGCGCTGGCGAAGCCGCAGCAGAGTCCGGTGCGTCAGGGTCGTGCCGAACTCCACTTCCGGGGCCATCACCCGGATATGATGACGGCTGGCGACAAGATGGCGTGCGCCATCCAGCCTTGCGCGCAGCGGTGCCATGCCATCACTGGGTTTCAGTGGGTTTTGCGGACTGACAAGCCACCAGATCTCGTCAAGGCCAAGCTGTCGGCGTGCCATGTCGGCAAGATGGAGGTGGCCTTCATGGGCCGGGTTGAAAGATCCCCCGAACAGCCCGATTCGCAGGCGTCTGCCATCCTGGAACAGGCGCGCAATGCGGTGCCGGCGAAGATGATCCGGTTCAGCCGTCACGAAGCTGGCCATTGCCCCTGACGAGATATTTGAAGCTTGTCAGCTGCGCCGCACCGACCGGCCCACGGGCATGCATGCGGCCTGTGGCAATGCCGATTTCCGCCCCCATGCCGAACTCGCCGCCATCGGCAAACTGGGTCGAGGCGTTGACCATGACAATGGCGCTATCGACCTCGCGAAGGAAGGCCTCGGCGGTGGCAGCGTTCTCGGTGATGATACAGTCTGTATGGTTCGATCCGTAGGTGGCGATATGTGTGCTGGCCGCCTCCAGATCATCGACAACCCGCACCGAAATGATGCTGTCGAGATATTCGGTCGACCAGTCGGCCTCGGTGGCTTCACTGGCTTGCGGGATCAGCGCACAGCTTTCTGAATCGCCGCGAATGGCGCATCCAGCCTCGATCAGCGCCGCCCCGATATCAGGAAGAAGCGATCCGGCAACGCGCCTGTCGATCAGGATGGTTTCGGCAGCGCCGCAGATCCCGGTGCGCCGCATCTTGGCGTTGACGCTGATGGTCACGGCCTTGTCAGGGTCGGCATCGACATCGATGAACAGGTGGCAGATGCCTTCCAGATGCGCGAAGACCGGCACCCGCGCCTCGGTCTGCACCCGCTCGACAAGCGAGCGCCCCCCACGCGGAATGATCACATCGATCTCGCCGCTGGCGGCAAGCATGGCACCGACCGCACCGCGGTCATCGGTTGGCACCATCTGCACCGCGCCACGCGGCAGCCCGGCGGCCTGCAGCCCGTCCCCGATGATTTCAGCAAGAAATCCCGAGGTCTCACGGCTGTCGCTGCCGCCACGCAGAATCGCGGCATTGCCGGCAATCAGGCACAGCCCGCCAGCGTCAACGGTCACATTGGGGCGGGACTCATAGATCACCCCGATCACCCCCAGCGGGGTGGCGACGCGGGAAATATCGAGGCCGTTCGGCCGGGTCCAGCGGGCCAGTTCCCGTCCGATCGGGTCTTCGAGCCCGGTGATGTCCTCGAGCCCTTTCGCCATGCCGTCAATCCGCGACGGTGTCAGTGTCAGCCTGTCGATGAAAGCGGCGCTGATGCCGTTCGCTTTGGCGCGCGCCACATCGGCGGCGTTGCGCTGCAGAATGTCATCCCGGCGGTCACGGATCATGGCTGCAGTCTGGCGAAGCGCGTTGCAGCGGGCATCATGTGACGACAGCGCGAGAACGGTCTGCGCACCGCGTGCCGTGTGGACCAGGGCCGAGATCAATCCGGCGTGACCCAGCCCGGCGTGGTCGCCGTCAAGAAGGCTTTTCGAGACATCTGTCATGCGTGGCTCCTGTCGTTCGGCGGTGGTCAGCCACCCTGTTCAAGCATCACAAGATTATCGGCATGAATGACCTCGTCCCGTCCACGATATCCCAGCAAGCTCTCTATTTCACTGCTTTTGTGGCCAAGGATGATTCGGGCATCCTCGACCGAGTAGGCCGACAGCCCATGTCCGATCACCTGGCCCGTGGCATCCTCGATGGCGATCAGATCACCCCGGTCGAAGGTGCCGCCTGCGGCTGTCACCCCGGCCGGAAGAAGCGAGCGACCCTTGCGCAGGGCGCGGAGCGCGCCGGCGTCCACCCGCAGGCTGCCGCGCGGTGTCAGTGATCCGCCGATCCATCGCTTGCGTGCTGTCAGCGGGCTGTGTTCGGCGCGAAACAGTGTATTGCGGGCGCCTTCGACCAGCGCCGTCACAGGCCGCTGCCGCTGGCCGCTGCAGATCACCATGCCGCAGCCGGCATGCATCGCGATTCGCGCCGCCTCGAGTTTGGTGACCATTCCGCCCGAGGCATAGGCGGCATGGGCATTGCCGGCCATCGCCATGATCTCGTCGCTCATCGTGTCCACATGGGCCACGTGGCGGGCCGAGTCATCCTGCCGTGGGTTGCCGGAATACAGCCCGTCGATATCGGACAGCAACAGCAGCAGGTCGGCGCTGATCATCGCGGCGACCCGGGCGGCAAGCCGGTCATTGTCGCCAAAGCGGATTTCAGCGGTGGCGACGGTGTCATTTTCATTGACCACCGGCACCGCCCCAAGGTCCAGCAGCGCGGTCATGGTGGCGCGGGCGTTCAGGTGCCTGCGCCTGGTCTCGGTGTCCTCGGGTGAGAGCAGAATCTGTGCAACACCAATGTCATGACCGGCAAGCGCCTCGCGCCAGGCATGCGCAAGCACGACCTGGCCAGTGGCCGCCGCCGCCTGTTTTTCCTCGAGCGCCAGCGTCCGTCCGTCAATGCCAAGCTCGCGGCTGCCAAGCGCGATCGCGCCGCTCGACACGACAACGACATGCTTTCCGTCGCGGCGCAACATGGCGATATCTCTTGCCATGCCGGCGATCCAGTCCGCATTCACCCGGTTGCTGGACTCCTCGACCAGAAGTGAGGATCCGATCTTGATGATGATGGTCTTTGCCGACTCGATGGCGGCGGCAGCCGTCAGGGCGACCATGGCACAGGCTCCTGCTTCGGGGCGTCGGCAGCGCGGGCGTCGTCGATGACGGCGATCAGCCGGCGCAGCAGGGTGCGAACACCGGACCCGCTGACCGAGGACAGGTTTGTCACCTCGCCGGCACCAGCGGCACGGAGCGCCTCGGCCACATCATCGGCATAGCCGTCGGGTGCGGCGTCGCATTTGCTGAGCGCGATGATCTCCCTCTTGTCGGCAAGGCCGCCGCCATAGGCCGCGAGCTCGTCACGAAGCGTGCGCCAGGCCGCCACCGGATCATCACCGGTCACATCGACAAGATGCAGAAGAACGCGGCACCGTTCGACATGGCCAAGAAAGCGCGTGCCAAGCCCGGCACCGGTATGCGCGCCCTCGATCAGCCCGGGAATGTCGGCCATGACGAATTCCCGCTCATCGACACCGACAACGCCCAGATTCGGGTGCAGGGTGGTGAAGGGATAGTCGGCGATTTTCGGCCGCGCTGCGGATACCGTGCTGAGAAAAGTCGATTTGCCGGCATTCGGCAGGCCAAGAAGCCCGGCATCGGCGATGAGCTTCAGCCGCAGCCAGACCCACATTTCCTGCCCGGTCTCGCCGGGCTGTGACTTGCGTGGCGCGCGGTTGGTCGAAGATTTGAAAAAGGCGTTTCCCTTGCCGCCGGCGCCGCCCTTGGCAAGGATGAATTCCTGTCCTTCATGCATCAGGTCGGCAAGCACGGTTTCCTGATCATCGGCAAGAATCTGGGTGCCGACCGGAAGCTTCAGCACAACATGGTCGCCTGACGCGCCAGAGCGGTCGCGCCCAGCCCCGGGGCGGCCCGGCTGTGCCTTGAAATGCTGCTGGTAGCGATAGTCGATCAGCGTGTTGAGCCCGGCGACCGCGCGCGCGATGACATCACCGCCGCGTCCGCCATCGCCGCCATCAGGCCCGCCGAACGGCACATGGGCCTCGCGACGGAAACTGACAGACCCGGGTCCGCCATGTCCTGATCGGGTAAAGATCTTGGCCTGGTCGAGAAACTTCATTGTCCTGTGCCTAACGGCGGAGTTGCAACGGGGCCGACAATACCATGCCGGTCATCAATAGGCCGGCACGCACTGGCGCGGCAATCAAAAAGGGGAACAACGCACCCGTCATCCCCCTTTGGGCGGGCTGCCTTCAGAGGCGCCCGATCGGTGTGAACCGGACAGCCTACTCGGCAGCCTCGGCCGCTGGCAGCACATTCACAAACATGCGGCCGCCTGACTTTTCCTTGAACGCCACCTTGCCTTCGATGAGCGCGAACAGGGTGTGGTCCTTGCCCATGCCGACATTCTCACCAGGGTGAACCTTGGTGCCGCGCTGGCGCATGATGATATTGCCGGCGAGAACCGATTCGCCGCCGAACTTCTTCACGCCAAGACGGCGACCAGCGGAATCACGACCGTTACGTGAGCTACCACCTGCTTTTTTATGTGCCATGATCCAGCTCCCTTCAGCTGTCAGCGCGCCCGATACCCGGTCCTGATACCCGGTCCCGGTGACCTGCGCCTGATTAGGACGTCTTTGCTGCCTTCTTGGCAGCAGCTTTCTTCGCTGTTGCCTTCTTCGCGGCTGCTTTCTTCGGTGCGGCTTTCGCCTCTGCCTTTGCAGCCGCCTTCTTCGGCGCTGCCTTGGCTTCAGCTTTTGGTGCTGCCTTTTTGGCCTCAGCCTTCTTTGCCTCAGCCTTCTTGGCAGGCGCGGCCTTTGGCTTCAGCGCCTTGCCATCTTCGGCAATGGCGTTGATTTTCAGCAGGGTCAGGTCCTGGCGGTGACCCTGGGTACGGCGGTGGTTCTTCCGGCGCTTGCGACGGAAGATGATGATCTTCGGCCCACGGGTCTGGCTGACCACAGTTGCGCTCACCGCGGCGCCTTCGACACGCGGGGTGCCGATGGTCACCTTGTCGCCGTCGCCAAGCATGACGATGTCGTCGAGGATCACCTCGGCGCCTTCGTCAGCGGTGATCCGCTCGACCAGAATAGTGTCGTCCTTGGCCACGCGGTACTGCTTGCCGCCTGTTCTTACCAACGCATACATGGCTTCCATCCTTATTCTTTCCGTCCCGCCGTCCGACCGGCCCGCCGGAGTGTCCGACCGGTGCCTGATCTGCCGCGCGATCCCACGCTTGAACATGCCGTCTGGCATGGTGGTCTGGGCCGCGCTGCCCTTATGGGCGGAAAGCAAAAACATACCGCTCTGGAACCCCAAAGCGGATTGCGGTGGAATATACGCCTGGATACGCCGCTGTCAAGACCGCAATCACCTTATCGGGCTTGCATTTCAGATGGATATCCGGCGGTCTTGAATCAGTCTCATCCGCCACCGAACAGACCGTGACGTTTCGGGTCGTGCGGGGCGTCCCCCATCTCCAGATGTAGCCGGTCACCCTGCCAGGGGTGCGCCGCCACAACATCGTCATCCAGCTCGACCCCGAGGCCGGGGGCGGAAGGCGGAATGATATAGCCATCCTCCCATTGCAGCGGTGTTTTCAGCAGATCAGCGTGGAAGCCGTCCATCCTGCCGATCGATTCGAGGATCAGGAAATTCGGAATGCAGGCCGCCAGCTGGATGTTGGCGGCGGCGACAACGGGCCCGCAATAGAGATGGGGTGCCACCTGCACATATTTCGTTTCCGCCATGGCGGCGATCTTCTTGCCTTCAAGAATGCCGCCAGCGCGGCCAAGGTCGGGTTGCAGGATCGCGGCGGCCCCGCACTCCAGGACACGGGCGAACTCGAACTTGCTGCACAGCCGTTCGCCGGTGGCCACCGGAATCGAGGTGCCAGCGGCAATTTTCGCCATCTCCTCCGGCATGTCGGGGGGGCAGGGCTCCTCGAACCAAAGCGGGTCGAACGGCTCAAGCTGGCGCGCCAGACGCAGCGCCCCGGCAGCGGTGAACTGGCCATGTGTGCCAAACAGCATGTCGGCGCGATCTCCGACCGCCTCGCGGATGCGGCGACAGAAACGCACGCTGCGCTCGATCGCCTCGAGATCGGGCATGCGACCGTCATAGACCGTATACTGGCCGGCCGGGTCAAACTTCACCGCGGTGAACCCGGCCTCGGCCCAGCCAAGCGCCGCCTCGGCGCTGGCGTCGGCGTCATTGTAGAAATCGGCCGCTTCCTGCCCGGGCGAGGGATAGAGGTAGGTATAGGTACGAAGGCGCTCATTCACCATGCCACCAAGAAGGGCATGGACCGGCCGGTCGAGCGCCTTGCCGACAATGTCCCAGCAGGCCATCTCCAGACCACTGACAACGCCCTGAACGGTGCTGTCGGGGCGGTGGGTGAATCCCGAGCCATGCGCCTGTCGCCAGAAATGTTCGATCCGGTCAGGCGGTGCGCCCTCCAGATAGCGCTGGAACATGTCCTCGGCCATGCGGCACACCACTTCCGGCGCAAAGCTGGCGCTGTAGATCTCGCCGACGCCGCTGATGCCACAGGCCGTGGTCAGCCGCACGAAAATGAAATAGCGCCCGCCAAATCCGGGCGGCGGCGTGCCGACGATAAAGGTTTCCAGTGTCTGAAGCCGCATGCTTGTCATCCCCCGATGTCAGCTGCCTCCGATCAGGCGGGTCCGGTCAGACTGCTCTGTCAGACTGGTCCGTCAGGATGGTCAGCTTCGGCCGGCTGGCGCAATTGTGAAGTTCTTCGGGATCTTGCCCCTGCCCATCAGGTGCCTGCCGGTCTATAGTGCGGTCGGATGCTGGCACATTGCCGCGGCTTCCGCAATTCCGTCATTGCCTACCGGACCTGTCCCGATGATCACATCTCTTTTCGACTTCGCACGCCGACACATCATCCTGTTCGGTGCTGCCAAATTCACCGCCGGTCTGCTGGTCGGCTTTGCCCTTGGTGTCTATTTCCTGCCGATCCTGACCGCCGAGGAGGGGCTCGACCAGTCAGCGCTGGCGCAGCTTGAGGCCAGTGCCGAGCGACGTGGCACCTTCACCCGCGACCTTCCCGGGTCGGATGCCTTTCATTGGGGTGAGGGGGTGGTGCGGATCAGTGACAGCCGTGTCTGGCTGGATGGCAAGATTGCGCCGGGCCCCGACTACAAGCTGTATCTGACACCGTCGCTGGCCCGTGACGAGGCCGAATTCCTGGCGATCAAGGAGCAGTCCGTGCGAATCGGGGATGTGAAGGCCTTCACCAATTTCAGCCTTGAGGTGCCGTCCGGCGTGCGGGTTGGCGACTATCCCGCGCTGCTGATATGGTGTGAGGCGTTTGGTGAATTCATCACCGCTGCCGATTTATCCTGACCACGCCCGTTCCTGACGGCGCCTTGAGGGTTTCATGACTGTACCTGCTGATCTGCGCCTTCCGGCGCCGGATGCCATCACGCTTGAGGACATTATCCGTATCTATGAGGCGTTTCGGCCACAGATGCCGGCGGTTCCACAGCTGCAACCCGCGCCGCGGCGGATCGAACGGCTTGCCGATCTTCTGGACCATGTCGAGGCTCTGGTTCTGGACGGATTTGGCGTGATCAATGTCGGCGCGTCGCGGATTGACGGCATTCTCGAATTTCTTGACGAGGTGGCGCGCCGTGACATCGCGGTGATGGTGCTGACCAACGGGGCCGGCCAGAGGGCAGAGACAAGCTGGCAGAAATATACCAACTGGGGGCTGAAGCTGGCCTGTGAACAGGTGGTGTCCAGCCGCGATTCGCTTGAGGCCGAGATTGCCGGGCTGACGGCAGGCGCTGTGGTCGCATCGATGGGGCCGGCAGCCCGGCCGCTTGCAATCGAAGGTGGTCTCACTTTTGATCACCCGGAGATGTTCGCAAGGGCCACATATTTTGCCTTTCTTGGCGCCATCGGATGGACCGAATCGCATCAGCATGCGCTGGAATCTGCGTTGGCCGGCGGTGGGCGGCATCTTCTGGTGGCGAATCCCGATGTCAGCGCGCCGTTGGAAGGCGGGTTTTCGGCAGAACCGGGCTACTGGGCGGCGCGCGCTGCGCAGGCGACAGGCATTCGCCCCCTCTGGTTCGGCAAGCCGCATGCCGGCGCCTTTGACCTTGTCATGGCGCGGCTGGAGACTGTCTATGGTCGGCGTTTTGCACGCGGCAAGGTGGCAATGGTCGGTGACAGCCTTCATACCGATATCCTCGGCGGGGCGGCGGCCGGGATGCAGTCGGTGTTGTTGACAGGCTATGGCCTGTTCAGCAATGGCGGCGCCGATGATATGATCCGGGCATGTGGAATCACGCCGCACTGGATTGCCGAAAGACTGTAGCCGCCGGATGGCCGCGGACACAGCATCACCAGAATGAGGATGAGCCTGTGACAGTGACAGTGACAGTGACACGTCATTTCCATCTCGAGGGGCTGGAATGCGCCTGCCGGATTGGCGCCTATGACCATGAAAGGCTGGGCCCGCAGCGGGTCATCATCGATGCCGAGATCCGGCTCAGTGGCGAGACCGAGCCACAGCGCGACACGCTGGAGGCGACGCTCAATTACGATATGATCCGGTCTTCCATTCTTCAGATCGCGACATCACGCCATTTCGATCTTCAGGAAACGCTGGCGCGGGAAATTTTCGATTCGCTTGCCGGACTTGCCGGGGTTACCGGGGTGCGGGTGCGAACGGCAAAGCCGGAGGCCTATGAGGATTGCCGGCAGATTGCCTATGAGCTGTCCAGCCTGTCCTGATCTGGCAGTGCCGCAACCGGGATGAGAGATGTTTGAGGACGCCTCAGATTTTCAGGAATATTACCGCAGCCGCCAGGGCCGCCATGTGGCGATGCGTCTTCGGCGCAGCCTGTCTGATTTCTGGTCGCGCTCGGCGAATGGCTGCAATGCCGCCATCGGTTATGCCCCACCATTGCTGCGCGCCGATGAGCGTCCGGCAGTCCTCAATTTTGCGCCAATGCGACTTGGCCCCTATGACTGGCCACCAAAGGGGCCGGGGCGCACGGTGCTGGTGAATGGCCGGTCGCTTCCCTTGCAGAATGTGCAGCTCGACAGGCTGCTGTTGATCCACGCGCTGGAGTTTGACCCGAATCCGAGCAGGCTTCTTGAGGAGTGCTGGCGGGTCCTTGACGGTGCCGGCCGGTTGCTGGTGATGGTGCCGAACCGCAACGGGCTGTGGGCCCGTGCCGAGCGCACCCCCTTCGGGCATGGCCGGCCGTTCTCGCGTGGCCAGCTTCGGACGCTTCTTCTTGATCATGGCTTCACCCCGATCGTGGCAAAGACGGTGCTGTTCATGCCACCGGCGGCACTTGGCCTGTTCCTCAGGTTTGGTCCACAGATCGAGCGGATTGGCCAGAACTGGTCGCCTGCCGTCGGTGGTGTGTTGATGGTGGAGGCGGAAAAGAACCTCTACGCCCCGGCCGGCAAGACCAGCCGTAAGCGCATTGCCAGCGGCGCGCGCGAGCTTGCGCCGCGCCCGACCAGCGCAATCCGCGAAGGGGTGATCAAGCGGAACGACCATGCATGACAGGCTGGTCATGATTAGCTGGTACCGTGCCGGTCTCCTCTGCTATAGAGGACGACGTGCCGGGTGGGCATCGAGGGCGGACAGATCCGCCTCACTGATCTGCCTGTCCATGATCTGCCTGTCCATGATCTGCCTGTCGATGACCTGGGTGTCGATGACCTGTCTGTCGATGATCGATCTGTCTAACAGGCGTCTTATGCGTCCCACTTCTGGCTGTTTCCGACCGCGATGAC
>NTKV01000002.1 GCA_002457745.1 SAR116 cluster bacterium MED-G06
AGTGACGACCGGTCGTCCATCGAAGTCTGGATGTGGACAGCCGGAATTACCGGCCTGTGCTGGATCATTGCAAAAATTGTCCGTGACAGAACCACTGGCGACGACTGACCACCAATCAGGCAACCAGGCAACCAGGCAGCCTGATGGGCTGATGGCCTGATGCGTTGACGTCACCTTGCTGATCAGGGGTCGGGAGGGGGTGATTGCCAGCGGACAGTCTGCCCCTCATGTCCTTGTCAGGGGCCTGTGGCTCCAGCGTCTCTTGGGCAACAGATCGCTATGGGTCTTGATCAAAGAGGTGGCGCCGGGCGCGGCGCGAAAAAATTCATCTTGCCCGCGGGAAGCACCCAGCGCGGCTTGCGGCCTGCATGTGACTCAAGTGCGGCTATATCATCGTCATAGTGATCCAGCGGCGCATCGTAAGGCGCCGGGTGGGCACCGCCGCCAGGCGGCAGGATCACGGCGTTGTGATAGCTCGTCTGCAGCGTGATGCCGCCACCGTCATTGTTCTCAAGATCGAGGTGGCCGTAACAACAGCAGACATATGTCCGCTGGTGTTCTTCCTGCCAGGCAAAATAGGTGGTGGTGCCGCGTATGGTGGCGGAGGCGTTGGCGCTTGTGATTCTGGTGCCCTGGCCGGTCTTTGGACCAAACAGGGACAGGATTCCACCTGCCACGACAGAGATCGCTGTGGCCCGACCGTTCTGGTCTGTCTCGAATGCCGCGTCTGTGCCCTCATCCATATAGAAAAGCTGGTCTCGGGCGCGCAGAACAGCCCCACCAGCCCCCGCAACAACGCGCTCACCCGGGCGGATGACGTCGCCATCAGCCGAACGTTTCAGTTGAAGGCGCCCGCCTTCCAGCCGGATGTGCTGCATTTCGGAGCGGGCCGGCACGGCCAGGCCAGCCATGAGAAAACCGGACGCGCCAGCAAGTTTCACCATTTGGCGCCGGGAAAAATTTTTGCGACACATGACATATCCCCTCAGGAATCATGATCGCCCACTCGTATTTGCCCGGTCAACATCCACGTCTGGACGGTTGTGGCACATTTTCTCCACAGACATCTCCCGGCCAGAGGTTCAGGTGATTGTCCGCCCGACATATCAGGGGCACCCGACATATCAGGAGCCCCGATCAAAGGCAGTATTGAAATTCAGACCCGGATCCAGGCCCAGATTCAGGCCCAGATTCAGGCCCAGACTCCGCTTCAGGCGTAGAGGCAAGGAGCACTCCTTCATGCGGGGGAACGCCGTCCATGAGCCGTGATGCCGGATTGCGTGTCGTCGTTCGCGGTGTGTGATGAAAAAGCAAACCCCCAGCCGCCGGGAGGCGACTGGGGGCCTGTTTCTAACGGAAGAGACGCGGGGGGGAGGGCCGCGTCAGTTCCTAAGCAACACCATGACCGAAAGATTCAGCCGAATCTACGCTATGCCGCGCAAAAGACCCTTCCGGATTTCGGAAAGGCAGATCAGAAGGCACATTGCTTCACGCTGCCCGCCCATGCGCCACCATCCTTTCGCGCTGCTCCAGATTATCGGCCTCAACCGCAAGCCGCATTCTGTGAGACAGGTCGGGAAGGGCCGACATGACCCGTGTCCATGCCGGAATGAAGGGCGTTTCCATCGGTGAGTAGGTGAAGTCATCTCCTGCCCGCATGATGTTTTCGGCAAACAGCTCCACCGCACGCTCCTCGGCGTCAATGTCATAGGACAGGCCGTTGATCTCGGCATCTGTCTGGTAGAAGCCCACCATGTCCAGTGCGAGCCGATAATAGGTCGCCTTGATCGTGCGGAACGTGTCTGTGCCAAGACAATGGCCCTGTGTCGCAAGTTTGCGGAACAGCACCTTGGTGATATCAACCGACATCCGTGACAGACCTGCTGACCGGTCCTCCGGTGACAGCGGCTGGTGCTTGTGATCATAGCTGTTGGCAAGATCGACCTGACAGATCCGCGATGTCGCCTGGTTGCGCTGCATTTCCGACAGGATACCGACCTCGAGACCCCAGTCAGACGGAATGCGAAGCTCGGGGATCAGCGACCGCCGGAAGGAGAACTCTCCGGCAAGCAGATAGCGGAAGCCCCGCATGAAGGACAGGTAGTCGCTTGGCCCGAGGACGCGCTCCAGCGCCAGCAGGAGCGGCCCGACGAGAAGCCTGTTGGCGCGTCCGTTCATCTTGCCCTCGGCAACCCGCGGGTAATATCCCTTGCAGAATTCAAACTGGAAGTTCGGATTGGCCATCGGATAGAGGAGCCGGGCAAGCAGGCGGCGTTCATAGGTCAGAACATCACAGTCGTGAAGCGCCACCGCGTCGGCCTTGCCGCGGGCATTCACAAACCCGATGGAGTACCAGACATTGCGCCCCTTGCCGGCCTCGGTCGGCCCGAGCCCGACGTCTTCAAGCTCCTGCTGGATGGCGCGAAGACGTGGCCCGTCATTCCACAGGATCGAGAAAGGCTGTTTCAGCCCGCAGAAAAACTCATAGGCATATTCGAATTGCTCTCGGTCAGCACGATCAAGACCAATCACCACATGGTTCAGATAATTGGTTCTGCTGATCTCTTCGACGATGGCGGGAAGAGCATCGCCCTCAAGTTCTGAAAACAGGCATGGCAGAACGATCTCCATCGGCCTGTAGGCCGAGAAAATCTTCAGCTCCGCTTCCAGCTCCTCGGTCGTGCGTGACCTGAAATCATGAAGTGTCGCGATGGTCCCATTCTGGAAAAAATCACCCATGTCGTATCTGCCTTCTCTGTTGAACTGCCATGACCGCTTCGTTCGCGGCAATAATCCAGCCTTCCGGCGCCGGTTTCGGCGCGATGATCACGGTGTCTGGCGGATCGGGGAGGCGCAGGACCGGCGCCCCGGGGCGCGGCACCACACAGGCAACATCCACCGTGCAGAGCATCGCCACATCATTTTCACTGTCACCGAACCCGACCATCGAGGAGACTGTGCCAGCCGAGCCATGGGCGTCACGGATCAGGCTGTTGAACGTCGATTTGTCATGCTGGCCCGACAGGCAGCAGACCCGTCCCCCACGATGGATGGACAGCCCGGCGGCATCCGCCTGGGCGTAGAGTCTGGCAAGTTCCTGTTCATCACCTTCGAAACGGAACAGCACCGAATAATCACGCGCCAGCGCGCGGCCGAGGTCGTCACCCGACAGGCCAAGGATCGCCGTCTGCTGCTCAGCGTCGAGCGCATCCAGAAACACACAGGATCTCCGCAAGGCCGGATCGATGGCCGCAATCCACTCGGACATGAGCTCATCGACAGATCGACCTGCCACAATACAGCGCGGCATGATCTTCATGCCATTCGCGCCAAGAAGGTCGGCATTGACCAGCGCGGCGCCATTTTCACAGATGAACGGCAGTCTGAAGCCAAGCTGCTGGCAGAAATAACCGATTTCTGCGCGCGTCTTGCTGGAATTGGGAATGATTGGCACACCGGCCGCAAGGAACGCCAGAATGTCATCGCGGATGGACGCAAAGCCGAAATCATCATGGCCAAGCAGGGTTCCATCCAGATCGGTGATAAAAATGGTCGACATGCAAACGGCTCCGGGCCCGGGGTCAGGACGCGACAAGGTCGGACATCAGGGTGCAAATTAAAACTGCTCAAAATGCAGTCTTGTGATGCGTTTTTTGCATCGGAAGGATGGGTGGGCTAGCGGGTCACCAGAAAGGTGACATCATGCTTCACCCCGGGGGTCGGCATGGACCCGGCCCGGCCAAACCGGCCAAACGCTGCCAGCATGGCATCATGGTCTGCGTAATAGATCCGGTTGGTGACGCCTGTCTGTTTGCGGCACAGGAGGTTCAGCGCCATGCCCCGCCGGCATTGCGGCCAGCAGCCGGCAAGACAATCCATGATGTAGTCTGGCCAGCGGTCGGCATCTGCGATCAGACACAGATTGAAGGTGCCGGAGAACACCGCGTAGTCGACCGCCGTTGCCGGCGTCCTGGCAAGCGTGAAGCGGCCCTTCTCGACGGCAAACCTTGTGCGGCATGCGCGAATCATCGCGGCATTGATATCGACCCCATGATAGTCCCATGATGACAGCCCGGGGCGGGCCCTCATATAGTCCAGCATCGCGCCGTAGCCGCAGCCGATATCGGCGATCGCGGGTGCAGTTCGACCCCGCCCGGCGGCTGCCAGATCACGGTTGACCATCGCCAGAAGGGCTGCAAAGCGCGCTTCCTGGCTCTTGCGTGAATTCCAGAAGACGGCCTGCGGGCTGGCACCGTGATGGCGCAGGCTGCTGCCATAGGCGCGGTTCAGCCCGGCCTCGATCGAGCCTGGCAGAAACCCTCGCATGATATCGGCAATCGACAAGGCTGTTCCCTTTCACTGTGCTACCAGTCTAGGATGAGTCGCGTCGTCCGCAAAGCCATCCATGGCGGCAACACAGGAGAAAAAGAAACATGTCGGGTTTTACTGGAAAATGCCTCTGCGGCGCTGTCAGCTACCGATCACATGAGGATCCAGTCGTCGCCATCAACTGCCATTGCGAAGACTGCCGCCGGTCCACCGGCGCGGTGTTCGGCACCAATGTCATGGTGCCGGAAGCAGGGTTCGAGCTCAGCGGCGAAGTGAAGAGCTATCTTCATACTGCCGACAGCGGCAACGCCATGACGAAATATTTCTGCCCGGAATGCGGATCGCTTGTCTATGGAACAGGCACGGGAAGGCCGAATATCATCTCGGTACGCGCCGGCAGCATTGATGATGTCGAAAAAATCGCCCCGTCGATCAATGTCTTTCTCGACAGCAAGGTGCCGACCGCACCGATGAATGAGGAACTCACCTCCTGGCCACGGATGCCGCAACCGGCCCCCAGCAAGGACTAGACGAACGGCTGGACGGCGCCGGCCACGACCCTAGAGGCAGGCGGCAAACAGACCGCGCAGATTTTCGTCTGTCAGCGTCACCGGATTGCCGCCACAGGACGGGTCCTCCAGTGCCATGGCCACCAGATCGTCAAGCCTGTCAGCCGTGACTCCCATCTCGCCAAGGGTGCGCGGGATCGCGAAGCTGTCATTGAACGCCTGTACAAAGTCGCAGAACCCATCGAATCCACCTTCGATCCCGAGATAGGGGGCGGCAAGGTCGAACCGCGCGCGAATTTCCGGCGCGTTCAGCGCCAGCACTGCTGGCATGCAGACTGCGTTGGTGGTGCCGTGATGCGTATCGAAGACAGCGCCAACCGGATGGCTCATCGCGTGGATCGCGCCAAGCCCCTTCTGGAAAGCGGTCGCGCCCATGGCGGCAGCGCTCATCATCTGCGCGCGCGCCTCGAGATCGTCCGGCGTCGCATAGGCCCGCGGCAGATATGTGATCACCAGACGCATGCCCTCCAGCGCGATGCCCTGCGACATCGGATGGTGATGGGGGCTGCTGAACGCCTCAACGCAATGCGCGAAAGCATCAAGCCCGGTGCCGGCAGTGATGAATTTCGGCATGCCGACGGTCAGTTCGGGGTCGGCGATGACAAGGCTCGGCAGCACCTTCGGATGAAAGATGATCTTCTTCACATGCGTTTCGGAGTTGGTGATGACACTGGCGCGGCCAACTTCCGAGCCGGTACCGGCGGTGGTCGGCACAGCGATGATCGGGGCGATGGCGTCCGCATTGGCGCGCGTCCACCAGTCACCGATATCCTCGAAATCCCAGACCGGGCGTCTCTGCCCGGCCATGAACGCCACCATCTTGCCGAGATCGAGGCCGGAGCCGCCGCCAAAGGCGATCACCCCGTCATGACCACCAGCATGATACGCCTCCACCCCGGCGGCGAGGTTGATCTCGTTCGGATTCGGGTCAACCTCCGCGAAGATGGCATCGCCAAGCCCGGCTGCCGCCATCATCCCACGTGCCCGCTCGGTGATGGGCAGGGTGGCAAGCCCGCGATCGGTGACCAGAAGTGGACGGCTGATGCCGGCGGCAGTGCAGGCGTCGCCAAGCTCGGCAATGCGTCCAGCGCCAAAACGGATGGCTGTCGGATAGGACCAGGTTCCGGTAAGTGTCATGATGTGACTTTCTTCAGATAACAGGGTTTTGCCGGCTCGGCTTGTGACAGCCAATCACCGGCAAGCCGCCACCCGGGACACCATCGGTGCCAAGGCATCGGCAATGACCAGCTTTGCCGTAGCAGGCTTGCAGGCTAGGCACGCTCGAACCCGCGCGCCACTTCATAATCGGTGACAATGCGGTCGAACTCGTCGATTTCCCACTCGGCGGCGCGGGCATAATGGCGCACAACACCCTCACCGAAAGCGGACCGGAGCATCTTTGACTTCATCATCGCCGCGCGGGCATCGCGCAGAGATGCCGGCAGCATCGCGCTGCGTCCCTTGTAAACATCGCCCGTCGTCGCTGGCGGCAGCTCAAGGCCAGCCTCGATGCCGGCGAGGCCGGCAGCAAGCTGCGTGGCGATTGCCAGATAGGGATTGATGTCGGATCCGCCGATGCGGCATTCCACGCGCACGCCCTTGGAGCCAGCACCACAGACCCGGTAGCCAGCAGTCCGGTTGTCCACCGACCAGATGATCCGCGTCGGGGCAAAGGTCCCCTTGGCGAAGCGCTTGTAGCTGTTGATATAGGGCGCCAGAAAATAGGTGGTCTCGGCGGAATGCGCCAGCAGCCCGGCAAGATACTGTTTCATCAGGGACGACATGCCAAGAGCGTCATCCTTGTCGAAGAAGACCGGATTGCCATCCTTCCACAGCGACTGGTGGATATGCGCCGAGGAGCCGACCTTGTCATGATGCCATTTCGGCAGGAAGGAAACAGCGTGGCCCTGCTGCCAGCCAATTTCCTTGGCAGCATGCTTGGCGATACTGTGATGGTCGGCTGTCAGCATAGCTTCGGCATATCTGATATTGAGCTCTTCCTGACCGGTCTCCGCCTCGCCCTTCGAGTTTTCCACCGGAATGCCGGCGGCGCGAAGATGGTTGCGAAGGGGCCGCATCAGATGCTCCTCCTTCGTCGTCTGAAGAATGTGATAGTCCTCGTTATAGCCACTGATCGGCTCGAGATCGCGGAACCCGGACTTGCGGATCGCATCGAAGCTCTGCGCGAAGATGAAAAATTCGAGCTCGGTGGCCATCATCGCCTCGAACCCCATGGCACGGGCGCGGGCAATCTGGCGCTTCAGCATGGCGCGCGGCGAATGCGGCACCTCTTCATGGGTGTGATGATCAAGCACGTCGCACATGACCAGCGCCGTGCCCTCGAGCCAGGGAAGACGCCGCACCGTCGCAAGGTCCGGCTTCATGATATAATCGCCATATCCCGATTCCCAGGATGTGGCCTCATACCCGTCCGGCGTGGCCATTTCCAGGTCGGTGGCAAGAAGGTAATCGCAGCAATGCGTCTCTTCCCAGGCGCTCTCGACAAAATGCTCGGCATGGAACCGCTTGCCGGCAAGCCGCCCCTGCATGTCGATGAGGCAGACAAGAACGGTGTCGATCTCGCCAGCCGCTGTTGCGGATTTCAGTTCGTCGAATGTGAGAACACCTGCCATGCCCCTTGTCTCCCTGCACCAATTCACCGACATGCTATGCCGCGTGCCAGATTAACCGGCATCGTGGCATCTGCCAGCATTTTCCGACACGGGGGCACAAAGGGGGGGGCACAAAGAGGGGGGCACAGGGGATTGCGCAGGCGGGGTGCATAGGCGGGGTGCACAAAGGGGGCACAGAGGGGAACCTATGCCGAGAGGTGAATCAGGACGCGCGTCTTAACTCGGCGGGATAACGCGCCTCCAGCTCGTCACCAAGATAAGCGGCAAGCTGACCCATGGCCGAGACACCCGCACGGGATTCGGCGTCGCTGTTGTAGTTGGTGTTGGTGTTGATGTCATAGACGTAAGGGCGGCCATCCGGATCGAGGATGAACTCAAACGCGGCAACATCCAGCCCCTCATCCGCCATCACCGTCTGCATCCGCGGCACCAGAAGCTGACCCAGATCGCTTTCGGCAAACCCGTCAACCACCTCGAAGGCGAAGCGCGGCGCGGCATCGGCCATGCAGGTGCTGGCCTCCAGCGAACACACGTCTGCCGGGCAGAGCTCGAACCCGTTGCTGGTATCGACCCGCACCGCATAGGCAAGCTTGCGGCCGATGAACTCGACCCGCGTGATGGTCTGGTCGGGCGAGGTGATATAGCGCTGCACAAGCGTGATGCCATCAACCGAGGGGTCAAAGTCAGTGCTGTTCACATATTCGGCAAGACCCTGGCGCGACCGGAACAGGCGAACGCCAAGCCCTTTGCCAGCGCGGTTATGTTTGGTGATCACCGGCTTGCCGTCAAAGCGCGAGAACGCCTCGATGAGGCTGCCAGCATCTGTCGCCGCGACAGTTTCCGGCACATCGAGGCCGGCATGGTGAAGGGCCGGATACTGGACCAGCTTGGAAATTTCGAGATTCAGCGCCGACCTGCCATTGATCACACGCCGGCCATGGCCTTCCAGCCAGGCAAGAACGCCGGCCGTCACCTCCGGCGCATAGCGGTTGCCACGGGTGTGCGACGACGCGCTCATCCGGTTATAGAACACACCCTGCGGCGGCGCCTCGGACAACGCCAGGTCTCCATAGGCCATGTTCCAGTCCACATAGGGAAGACCGCGCGCCTCAAGGGCGTCAAACAATGGAGCCGTCCAGTCGGCATTTTCATGGATCACATGGATCGCCGGGATGGCCCCCGATGCATAGGAAACAGGCATGTCTTGAATCCCTTCCTGAAATCTGTGGTTGACCAAGACATAGAATGATTTCCCATTTTCTCCATGGTGAGACGGCAAATAGAGAAGGATTTTTGACTGACGCGTAGATAATTGGAAATTTATGCCAAAATTCATGGCTCACGCAAAATGGTGCCAGACCAACAGGCATCCGCTAGGATAGGGGGTCACGCTCCTGCCATCCGGTCGATACCATGTTTTCCGTCTGTCCCGACAAGCTTCGCGCCTTCATTACCGAGATTTACCTGAAGATGGGGGTGCCGGCCGCGCCGGCCGCGCATCTTGCGGACACGCTGGTAATGGCAGATCTGTGGGGGCATTCCTCGCACGGCGTGATGCGGACTTTCTGGTATGGCGCGCGGTTCGCCAGCGGGGCGACACAGATCGCCGCAGAGCCCCATCTCGTCACCGATACCGGCCCGCTTCTGGCGCTTGATGGCGGTGACGGCATCGGGCAATGGATCACCCAGACAGCGGTTGATCTGGCGAAGGATCGTGCCGCGACCTTCGGCATCGCTGCCGTCAGCGTTCGGAATTCGGGCCATTTCGGGACCTCCATGTATTTCACCCGGCAACTGGCCGAGGCCGGCATGATCGGGTTCCTTGCCACCAATGCCAGCCCGGCCGTGCCACCCCATGGCGGCGTGGAAAAGCTGATTGGCAACAACCCGCAGAGCTGGGCAGCGCCAACGGGCCTCGAGACCCCGTTCATTCTGGACTTTGCGCATTCCGCCGTGGCCCGCGGCAAGATCTATCTTGCGCGTGAAAAGGGTGAGTCCATTCCAGCTGACTGGGCGCTTGATGCCGATGGCAATCCGACAACGGACGCCTCCGAGGCGATTGCCGGCACGCTGCTGCCGATGGCCGGGCACAAGGGCGCCGGGCTTGCCGCAATGATGGATGTGCTTGGCGGGGTGCTGTCGGCAAGCGCACACGGCCCCGATGTTGCCGGGCCCTATATCGCCGACCGGCGCAGCGGGTCAGGACATCTTCTGATGGCCATCAACATCGCCAGCCTGCGGCAGCTTGATGAGTTCACCGACGAGATGCAGCAGATGATCACGCGCTGGAAATCCTCACGGCGGCAGCCTGGTGTTGAAGACATTCTCTATCCGGGCGAGCCGGAATTCCGCCATGAACAGGCGGCCCGCGCCACCGGACTGGGACTTCCCGAAGAGATGATGATCCGGTTGATCGAGGAGGCCCGTTCACTTGGTGTGACAAGCGATCCGGACTCCCTCGCCTTTCAGGCATGAGGTGACGAGACCCGGCAGCCAGCCGAGGCAGGTCAGGGCCGCTCGATCTCCTCTGGCGCAAGGCTCTGATAGACATTCAGGAGAAGCCACCGCTCCTCATTCATCAGGTTGGCGTCGGCCAGACGATTGGTCAGATTGCGGACCAGCGCGCGCAGCACCGGGTCGGCCTCGGCAAGCTTGCGCTGCATGGTGCCGGAATCAATCACATCAATGACCGATGTGCTTGCTGTGACGGCGCGGGCGGTCCGCTCGCGCTCTCCCATGATCGAGGCCATTTCCCCGAACAGCTCGCCTGCCTTGAGCGTTGCCAGAACAAGCCCCTCACGAGAGACGATTTCGACCGATCCGGAATGGATCAGATAAATCTCGTCACTCCTGTCACCAAAATCAAAAATCACATCGCCGGCCTTGAACGGCTTGCGGACCATATTCATGACAAGCTTCATAACGCACCTCACAGTCGCGCTGGCGCCACCGGCACCGTCGGGGCGTCATTGTTCCAGTATCTCGCCTGTCATGTAAAGCGTGGCATATCCCGAGATCAGAACACGGTCCCCGGCAAGGCGGCACCACAGGTCACCGCCGCGTGCTGAGACCTGACGGGCATGGAGACTGTCTTTGCCAAGCTTTGCCGCCCAGTAGGGAATGATTGTGCAATGCGCCGAGCCTGTTACCGGATCCTCGTCAATGCCGCAATGCGGCGCGAAATAGCGTGAAGCACAGTACACCCCTCCCCCGGCCCGGTGATCACCAGCCCGTCGCCTTCCAGATCATGGATATAGTCCAGATCCGGTGTCACCGCACGGACAGCCGCCTCACTCTCCAGAATTGCCAGATTCATAACCGCCCGCCTGAATTCCACCAGCGGCGCGCCAATCGCAGCCTCCAGCCCGTCCGGAACCGGCATTGGGACGCCGTCACGCGCCGGGAAATCCAGCGTGATCTTCCCGTCTGCCTCGCGCCGGGCCGCCAGCCCCCCACTTGCCGAGGAAAACCGGATTTCATCCCGATCCCAGCCAAGCTGGCTGAACAGCACGAAGGCCGAGGCCAGTGTCGCATGGCCACACAGGTTAGCCTCGGCAGCCGGGGTGAACCAGCGGATCTCGAAATCCGCATCGGCATCCCCGCAACCGGTAATTTCGGAATCAGTATTCTCGGCGGGAACAAGAAAGGCTGTTTCCGACAGATTGTTCTCAGCGCCGATGGCCTGCATTGTTTCCGCATCAAGCCAGCTTTCGAGCGGCACAACGGCGGCGGGGTTACCGGCATAGAGCCGGTCGGTGAAGGCATCAACCTGATACAGCGGCAGAGCCATGATCATCTCCTTGGGCGGGGGCAGCACACTTTCCTGTGCGCGTCTCTGTCACCACCGTGCCGTGGTTAAGCTTCAGCGTCAAAGCACCGCCGCGCGGTCCGGCCTGCCGCTCGACAAGGCGGCACCATCATGCCAGCATCAGGCCATCGCCTTGATGTTGTCCTGATCCCTGTTTCAGAAAGCCGTGTCATGACCGGAACGCCCGCCTTCACCGGACCCGAACTGTGCCACCTTCAGGCCCATGAGGTCATCGATCTTCTGAAACGCGGCGAAATCAGCCCACAGGACTGTCTTGATGCCGCCTTTACCCGCATCGACCAGATTGAACCCACGATCAACGCGATGCCGACAACCTGCCGGGACCGCGCCTATGCTGCTGCGGCCAGCCTTGACGTCTCGCATCACGGAAAAGCGGGGTTCCTGGCGGGGCTGCCGATTGCGATCAAGGATCTGACACCTGTGGAAGGGGTGCGCACCACCTTCGGGACGAAAGCCTTTGCCGATTTCGTGCCAGCGGCAAGTGATCCGCTGGTTGCACGGCTGGAATCACGCGGCGGCATTGTCGTTGGCAAGACCAACACGCCGGAAATGGGGGCCGGCGCCAACACCTTCAACGCTGTGTTCGGGGCGACGCTGAATCCCTGGGACACGCATCTCAACCCGGGCGGGTCTTCCGGCGGGGCGGCGGCATCACTTGCCACTGGCGAGGTCTGGTTGAGCCATGGCTCCGACCATGGGGGCAGCCTTCGCACGCCGGCCGGCTATTGCGGCATTGTCGGGTTGCGGCCAAGCCCGGGCCGCGCCGCCAGCGCCGGTCCGGCGGGTTTCATGACAGAAGGGGCACAGGGCCCGATGGCACGGTCGGTCCGCGACTGCGCCCTGTTTCTCGACAGCATGGCCGGCCACACCCCGGCAAACCCGCTATCCTATCCGGGTCCGGAGACAGGAAGTTTCGAACAGGCCGTGATCGCGTCCTCTCCGCAAATCCGGATCGGGTTCTCGGCTGACTTCAACGGCATGGCACAGGCGGACACCGAAGTCCTCGACCATCTGCGGGGTGTATTGCGCCAGATGGAAGCCAATGGTGCCGAGGTCGAGGAAACCTGCCCTGATCTCAACACGCTCGAGGCCACCTATTATACGCTTCGCGGCATGGATATGGCGGTGACCTTCCACAATATGCCCGACGAGGCGAAGGCGCATTTCAAACAGACGCTGACCGACAATATGGCCTATGGGCGCGCGATGCGTGTCGATGATGTGGCCCGTGCACAGATCAACAGGACGGTGATCTACAACAACATGTGCCGCTTCTTCGAGCGGTTCGATGTGCTGGCCTGTCCGGTGGTGGGCTGCATGCCGCACCCGCAGACCGAAGAATGGGTGAGCGAGGTCGGCGGGGTCAGACTGACAGGCTATATGGACTGGCTTCGCTTTGCCTTTCTGGCAACAACCACCGGACTGCCGGCGATCTCGGTGCCCGTCGGGCCCGGTCCGCGCGGCCTTCCCATCGGCATCCAGCTGATTGGCAAACCACGCGGCGAGGCAGCTCTGCTGGCAGCAGCAGCAGCCTTCGAAACGGTCACCGGCGGACCGAAAACACCCATTGATCCACTGCGCAGCGGCAGCAGCGCCTGATGCTGTTCAGCTCTGCCTTCGTCGCAATATCCGCCCGTCCGTCACCAGCAGCCCGGCAATGATCAGCGCCAGCCCTGCAAGGTGACGCATCAGCAGCTCTTCTCCAAGAAAGGCAACACCGAGAAGAATCGCGCCCGGCGGGATCAGGATCGTCACCAGTGACAGGTTCGTGGCCCCGGCCGTGGTCAGGATGCGGAAATAGAGGCCATAGGCAAAGGCAGTGGAAATGCTGGCAATTCCGATCACCGCCAGGATGACCGCCATGCCGGGCGCCGGCATCTGCCACGGTCGGTCGAGGACCAGCCAGAGCGGCAGCAGAAGCAGGCTGGAGCACACCAGCTGGCCCGCGGCCGTGGTCATCGGCATGATGCCAAATGTGCGGAAACATCGCCCGAAGACAAACGCGTACCCATAGCTGAGCGAAGCGCCGAGAAGCGCGCAATAGGCTGCCAGCGTGGCGCCGGAATCATGCATCATGCCGCCCCCGACCATCACCGCCACACCGGCAAAGCCAAGCAGGACGCCGGCAAGCCGCGACGGTGACAGGCGTTCATCATCGGTCAGGAGATGCGCCACGATCACGGTGAAAATGGGTGACGTGGCGTTCAGGATCGCCGCTTGGCCCGACGAGACATGCCCCTGCGCCCAGACAATCAGACAAAAGGGAAGCACGTTGTTGAACAGCCCCATGATCAGGAAGGCGCGCCAGATGGCCGGATCGCGCGGCAGACTTATCCCCCGCCAGATCAGCCAGGGCACAAGGATCAGGCTGGCGATGCTGACGCGCCCGATGACGATGCTCATCACCGGGAGTTCGCGCACGGCAACGCCGTTGAAGAAGAAGGAGCCTGCCCAGACGAGGGACAGGGTGATCAGCAACATCCATTCATGCGGGCGCATTTCATTGTTGATTGCTGCGGTATTCTGCGATGCGGTCATGATGCCCCGCGATGACGGAGGGCGGCAAGGCTGACCCGCTGCCGACCACCAGAATCGAAATTCGCCGCATCAAGCCATGCTTCGAAGGCTGCCCTGGCATCCTGCCACTCACTGTCGAGGATGGAGAACCAGGCGGTATCCCGATTTCGTCCGTTGATTACGGCAGCTTGCCGGAAGACCCCTTCAAAGGTGAATCCAAGCCGGCGCGCCGCATCTTTTGACCGCTCGTTCAGATCGTTGCATTTCCATTCATAGCGGCGATAGCCCCACCCGTCGAACACCTGACGCATCATCAGATACATCACTTCGGTGGCTGCCGGCGTACGCTGCAGCGCCGGGCTGTAATTGATGTGACCAACCTCAATCACCCCGTTTGGCGGATCGATCCGCAGATAGCTTGCCATGCCGACGGCGCGTCCACTTGCCAGATCGACGATGGCATAGAACAGCGGGTCACTGCCAAGGCAGCCATTCGTCAGAAACGCCTCAAACTCATCGCGACTGTCAAACGGGCCATAGGGAAGATAGTTCCACACCACACCATCCGGATCCGCCATATAGGCATCATGAAGGTCCGCGGCATGGTCAAGCCGGAGAGGGTCGATTCGGCAGAAACGACCCGTCACCGGAACAGGATCAGGCAGCGTGGCACCGCTCCATCCGGGCACTGGCCGGCCAGGGTTGTTTGGGGACGTGATGGGATGGTCGGTGGTGGTCGTCATTGTCACCTAGCAGTATTTCTCCGGCCCGACCCACTGTGTCTGCGAGTAGCGGTCGCCATGCGCCCAGCCGACCGGAAGCGCCTCTTCGATGGCAGCCAGTGCCGCGGCGTCAAGATCAAGCCTTACCCCGGCGCAATGTTCACGAAGATGGTCAGGTGAGCGGGTACCGGGTATCGGGATCACATGATCCCCCTGGTGAATCAGCCAGGCAATGGCCAGGGCCGCGGCGCTGCTTCCCATATCGGCGGCAAGCTGGCGGAACGCTTTGCCAGCTTCGATGTTTGCTGTCAGATTTGGTTCCTGGAACCGGGGGTTCACTTTCAGGAAGGGCAGCGTTTCCGCCTTTTCCGGCGAACAGGGCCTGTCGGTCAGAAGCGACCGCCCAACAGGGGAGAAGGCAACCAGCGCGGTGCCAAGCTCCTTGGTGGACTGCACCAGTCCCAGTTCGGGGAACCGGACCGCCAGCGAATATTCAGACTGAACAGCCATCACATGATGCACCGCGTTGGCGCGCCGAAGGGATGACGGCGCGATCTCGGAAAATCCGAAGCCGCCGATCTTTCCCTTTTTGATCAGGCCAGCCAGTGTGTCTGTCACCTCCTCGATCGGGAGGCTGGAGTCACGCCGGTGAACATAGAACAGATCAACCTTTTCAAGACCAAGCCGGGCGAGCGAGGCGTCGAGTTGCTCTTCCAGATGCGCTGCGCTGTTGTTGAAGGCGCGCGCCCCGGTGTCAGGATCCTTGGTGATGCCGGCTTTCGTGGCAATGGTGAACATCTCGTGTCTGGCAGCGCCCTGCTTCGCAAGGAAACTGCCAATCACAGATTCCGAGACATGCGGACCATAGACATTCGCGGTGTCGATATGAGTCACACCCTCATCGAGGGCCGTCTGCAGAATCGCATGCGACTGTGCCTCGTCGGTCTCACCATAAAAATTGCTGAAGGACATCGCACCGATGCCGATGGCGGAAATCTGCGGACCACCGCTGCCAAGCTGTCTTTGCTTCATAAACCCTGACCTATCAAGATGCTGCTGCTGCACAGGATTGCGCCGCAGCCTGATGCTAACAGCCTAGCACAGCATGCTGGCAGATGCTTGCAGGTCTATTCGAAATCACCACGACAGAGGAACACCGCCGTCGCCACATTGCCTTCAAGCCTCAACGTCTCGACAACGGCAATCTCGTAGCCTGCAGCAACGCAATCATTCTTGGCCAGGCGACGCACCTCGATCGGCGGCGACAGGAAGGCCGAATATTGCGTATCCCATTCATAGACGACTGACGTTGTTTCAGTGCCAGCGTCGCTTGCCGGTGCCGCAGCGCTGTCTTCGTCCTGTTCGGTGGTGACAGCATCTGCCGGTTCCGCTGGAAGCCGCGGATCTGGTGTGGACGAACAGCCGACGAGCACAAGACCCGCAATACCAGACATCAGAATTCGCGTTATGTTCCCGGACATCCCCAAGCTCCGTAACATGCATTGTAATGGTTGGCACAACCTGCCCACGAAGCGTATACTAGTTGCAATGAGAAGCGTCCGTAAAGCGACAATCAGGGGCGTCGATATGAAATACGATCAAAATGGGCTTTCGCCCGCATGATTCTAAAGGACCAGAAGCGCCGTACAAACCACCACCAGCACAGCGCCAAACCAGGCGCCTGCCGCCGGCGGCAATCCGGTGCGCGCCCAGATGAAGGGCAGGATCAGAACCGGCGAAGTGGATGACAGGATCGTCACCGTCGCCACACTGCCCGTCTCCAGTGCCGCCAGCAGCAACGCTGCCCCGACACCAAGACCGAACAGCCCGTTCAGGCTGGTCAGCAGCACCAGATCGCGCGACGGCAACAACGGAAGTGTGCGTCGATTCGGGTCAAAGGGAAAGGTCAGCCAGAACACCGCGGCAGCCACCCCGACGCGGGCCAGCGTCGCTGCCACCGGATCAACACCGGCAGCCATCACCGGGCGGATGAAAATCACGCCAAACGCCTGACATACCGCGGCAAGAAGGCCGAGCCCGACGCCGATCCACAATGGCGGTTTGATCACCTCCCACTGGTGTGCCATGTCGCGACGCTTGCCATAGATCACCGCAAGAACAACGCCTGTGAAACCGCACAGGACTGCCAGCAAGGTCATAGGGCCGATGCCCTCACCAAGAATGACCCAGCCAAGAAGCGCCGCGAACACGGCATTTGTGGCAAACAGCACATTGGTGCGGCGCGGTCCCATCCGCCGCATCGTGGCGAACAACAGGAAGTCACCCAGAACAATGCCGGTGAGGGAGGAGAGCAGGATGGAGCCCCAGAATTCCACCGGAATCTGCCAAGGCCGGCCACTCAGCACAAGCATCGTGCCCATGATCACCAAGGCGGCGATCATCCGGAGCCTGTTGAAGTGAAGGGACCCGAACGCGGTGGCCGGACGGTGCGAGAACAGCGCCGCCATTGTCCAGCTGAGCGCGGCACCAAGTGCAAGAACGGCAGAAACGTCCATTGCGATGCTGTCGGTCAGTCAGCCCGGGGTGGGCGTGACAGAGCCACGGCGGACGCGACCGCCCTGAACAGGCTGGATTGAGACATAGGCGCGGCAGACGGGGCTAGGCGCGCGGTGCGTGCTTGCTCAGAATCCGCTGTAGCGTCCGGCGGTGCATCCGCAACCGGCGCGCGGTCTCGGATACATTGCGGCCACATTGCTCATAAACCCGCTGGATATGTTCCCAACGCACACGATCCGCGCTCATCGGATCCTGCGGCGGCGGTGGCATGCCGTCACCGGTATGACGCAGCGCCGCGGCGATGCTGTCCGGATCGGCAGGTTTGGGAAGATAATCAAGTGCACCTGCTTTCACAGCGGCGACCGCGGTGGCGATGTTGCCGAACCCGGTCAGCATGACGATCTTGCATTCGGACCGTTTTGCACGCAGTTCGGGCACAATATTGAGCCCGCTGCCATCTTCCAGCTTCATGTCGAGAATCGCGTAGGCTGGCTGCGTCTTGCGCACCACATCAACACCTTCGGCGACAGATCCGGCGTCGTAGACTTCAAAGCCACGCGTTTCCATGGCCCGCCTCAGCCTGTTGCGAAGCGGTGCGTCATCGTCAAGTATCAGTAGTGAGTTGTCCTGCATAACAATCTCCCTTCACGATGCAAACTACATGTTTACAAGCGTCTGGCGCGGAAGATTAATGGTTACCTCACCGCCTCCGGCCCTGCGGTTCCCATATAATATTGAGCCGCCTAGCGAC
The DNA here is from genome assembly GCA_002457745.1 of SAR116 cluster bacterium MED-G06. Lineage (GTDB taxonomy): Bacteria > Pseudomonadota > Alphaproteobacteria > Puniceispirillales > Puniceispirillaceae > UBA8309. Next base: position 17,868 of record NTKV01000002.1, read on the forward strand.
TCAATCAAGGTGCTGGCGATAAAAATCCCCAAACCGCGATGTCCACCCTCGGTGCCACGCGAGCTGTTCCAGGGCGCGCCAACCCGCGCCAGCACCCCGGCCGGGAAGCCGGGACCGTCGTCCCGAATGGTGATAATGACGTCATCGACGCTGGACCGGATCAACACCGTTACCACCTCTGCGGCGAAGTCATTGGCGTTCCGAAGGAGGTCTTCGAGCGCGTGCATCAGCTCGGGACCGCGTCTGATCAGCGGCATCGGCATCGCCGACCGTTCATCGAATTCGATGCTGAACTGCGTCTCGGTGACACCAAGCCTGACTGCCAGAATTTCCTCGATAACGCCTGATAGCGGGATCGGTGTTTCCAGATCGAGCCCTTCGGCCGATTGATAATCGTCAAGCTCTCCCAGAATGACCCGGCACCGTTCGATCTCGGCACGGAGCAGCATGACATCCTCATAGTTCGGGTCATCCGGCGGCATCTCGCGCGACAATTCGTGACCGATCACAGTGATGGTGTTCAGCGGCGAGCCAAGCCGGTGCGCTGCAGCTGTGGCCAGCGTGCCAAGTGCCACCGCCTGCTGTTCCTTGGCCAGCACCAGCCGGGCTTCGGACAGCGCTTCGTCGAGACGGCGGGCGCGCGAGGCCACCCACCAGGCATAGATGCCAATGAAGGTGACCGACAGCACCATCGCCATCCACAAGCCGAGGAGATACAGATTGGCCTCGGCACCATCGAGGTCCTTGAGCGGCAGTGAGTAATTGAACAGTGACAGGAAGGTCACACATCCGACGACCAGTGCGATCAGCATCAGGGTCTCGCGCCGGCGCAGGATCGTCGCCGACACCACGACCGGTGACAGCAGCAATACCGAGAACGGGTTCAGCAAGCCGCCCGTGAAATAGAGAAGCGCGGTCAACTGCCCGACATCGAAGATCAGCGCGACAAAATTCTGGTCACGTTCATGCTGGATGATCATCGTGCGCCGCGTCTGCCAGACATTCATCGCCACCGACAGGCCAATGACAAACAGCGCCGGGCCAATCGGTATGTCCATTTCCAGTACAAGAAACGTGAAGAGAAGTGCCAGCAGCTGACCACCAAGAGCCAGCCAGCGGATGTTGAGGATCAGCCTCGCATCAATGGTGCTTGGCGGGGTGCCCCGTCGTTCCCGCGGCTCCAGCAGTGAGCGGACGCCAGCGGCACCTGCCCATGCCCGGTCGGTGGCGCGCGGCACTCTGGCCATCTAGCTGCCGTCAGACATCGAGGTTGGCCACCCTCAGGGCGTTTTGCTGGATGAACTCGCGGCGCTGGTCCACCGCCTCGCCCATCAATGTCGAGAAGGCATTGTCGGCTTCTTCCTCCTGTTCGATCGACACCTGCAGAAGCGTGCGTTGTGCCGGATCAAGGGTCGTTTCCCAGAGCTGTTCGGGGTTCATTTCCCCAAGCCCCTTGTAGCGCGAGATCTGCGCGCCCTTGCGGCCGGTCTGGAAAATGGATTGTGACAGGCCAAGCGGGCCGGTGACTGCTGTCTCGGCACTGCCAAGCCGCAGCGTGGCAGGCCGCTCATATATGGCCTGGAGGTGACCTGCCATGCCGTCAAGCTGGACCGCCTCCGGTGCGTTCAGCAAACGCCTGTCGATCAGATAGCGTTCGGTAATGCCCCGAAGCTGGCGGCTGACAACAATGGCGGGGCCGCTGGCACCGTCCTCGACAGACGCCTGCCAGCCTTTTTCAAGCTCATTGGCCTGACCCTCAAGACGGCGCGCCAGATAGGTCGCGGCGTCGGCATTGCCAAGCGTGCCAGCCGTCAGCAGACCGGCTATGGCCGCCTGCTCCACGACGTCACGATTGCCAAGACGGCGGCCAAGCTGGTCGATCAGCCGTCCCGCCGCGGTGGCGCGTTCGGCATAGTCCTTCAGCTCGGCACCAGCGACCTGGTTGCCCTCATTCACCGTGAGGACGGCATCTTTCAACCCGGCTTCCAGAAGGTAGCCGTCAAGCTCACGCTGGTCCTTGAGATAGACTTCAGACTGGCCACGCTTGGCACGGAACAGCGGTGGCTGCGCGATATAAAGAAAGCCTGCCTCGATCAGCGGCCGCATATGCCGGAAGAAGAAGGTCAGAAGCAACGTGCGGATATGGCTGCCATCGACATCGGCGTCCGTCATGATGATGATCTTGTGATAGCGCGCTTTGCCGGTTTCCATCTGGTCATTGCCGACGCCGGCACCGATGGCCGTGATCAGCGTTCCGATTTCAGCCGAGGACAGCATCTTGTCAGGGCGGGCACGCTCGACATTCAGGATCTTGCCACGCAGCGGCAGAATCGCCTGGTTGCTGCGGTCGCGCCCCTGTTTTGCCGATCCGCCAGCGGAGTCACCCTCGACAAGGAAGATTTCCGATTTTGCCGGATCACGTTCCTGGCAATCGGCAAGCTTTCCGGGGAGGCTTGCGATCTCCATCACCCCCTTGCGCCGGGTCAGGTCGCGGGCCTTGCGCGCCGCCTCACGGGCAGCTGCCGCCTCGAAGGCCTTGGAGATGATCTTGCGGGCATCCCCGGGATGTTCCTCGAACCACTGGTTCAGACAGTTTGCCACCGCTGCCTCGACCACCGGCTTCACCTCGGACGAGACAAGCTTGTCCTTGGTCTGCGACGAGAATTTCGGATCCGGCACCTTGACCGAGACGATGGCCGTCAGGCCCTCGCGCGAATCCTCGCCGGTCAGGGCGACTTTCTCGCGCTTGGCGATTCCCGATGACTGCGCATAGCTGTTCACCACCCGCGTCATCGCCGCGCGGAAGCCGGCAAGATGGGTGCCGCCATCACGCTGCGGAATGTTGTTGGTGAAACACAGCGTGTTCTCATGGAAGGAATCGGTCCAGGCCATCGCCAGCTCGACGGTGATGTCATCACGCTCGGTTGTCAGGGTCACCGTCTCGTGTAACGGCGTGCGCGACCGGTTCAGCCATTCGACAAAGGCCACCAGCCCACCGTCGAAATGGAACTCGGACACCTGTCCATCGCTGCTGCGCTCGTCGGCAAGTCTGATGCGAACGCCGGAGTTGAGAAAGGCCAGTTCGCGAAGACGGTGCTCCAGCGTGGCGAAGTCGAATTCGGTCGCGGAAAAGGTCTCTGTCGATGGCAGGAAGGTGACATGCGTTCCGGTCTGGCCGTCCGCGTCACCGGTATCGGCAAGCGCGCCCTCGGCCTCGCCATGGCGGAAGCGAAGCTGATGCTTTCGTCCGGCGCGATAGATTGTCAGCTCAAGCCGTTCCGACAGCGCGTTCACCACCGACACGCCGACCCCGTGGAGGCCGCCCGACACCTTGTAGGAATTGTTGTCGAATTTACCGCCAGCATGAAGCTGCGTCATGATCACCTCGGCGGCGGAAACCCCCTCCTCGGCGTGAATTTCCACCGGAATCCCGCGGCCATTGTCGGTCACCGAGACCGAGCCGTCGGCGTTCAGGATCACCTCGACAATGTCACAATGCCCGGCAAGCGCCTCGTCGATGGCGTTGTCGACAACCTCATAGACCATATGGTGAAGGCCGGACCCGTCATCGGTATCACCGATATACATGCCCGGGCGCTTTCGTACCGCGTCCAGCCCTTTCAGAACCTTGATCGAATCCGCGCCGTAATCGCCACCTGTCTCGTCCGGCCCGGACCCCTGGTTCGGGCCTTCGCTGTCTGTGTCGCTAGCGGTCATTGGTTGTCCTCCGACTGGGTGATGCGTGCCGTGCCATCGCTGGCCTCGATCCGCACCGGCTGGGCGTCAAGCCCGGTAAAGTCATTCTCGTCTGTGCCACTGAACCAGGTCTGGCCCCCGACCGCATCAACAGCATCGAACAGCGCGCCACGACGGGTCATGTCGAGATGCGCCACAACATCATCAAGAAGCAGCACCGGCGGACGCTTCAGCCGCCGCGCCTGAAGCCGTGCATGCGCCAGAACCACGGCAATCAGAAGCGCCTTCTGCTGGCCTGTTGAGGCAAGATGCGCCTGCACCCCGCTGTGGCTGTTTGCAGCCGTCATGTCACTGGCATGCGGCCCGCCAAGGCCGGCATCGCCGGATTGACGACGACGACGCGCCTCTTCGGTAAAGCGGTCCTCGGCGGCAAGCGCCGCCCCTTCGGCAAGCCAGCTTTCAACCTGCCCCTCAAGCCCGAGGGCCACCCCCGGAAAGCCGAACCATCCATTTGCCGCCTCGGCATTCAGATCGGCGATCAGCGCCTGGCGCGCTGCGGTCACCGCCACCGCCGATTCGGCAAGACTTGCCTCGATGGCGGTGAACCAGGCCTGGTCGCCACGCCCCTCGGACAGCAGCGTCGCGCGCTCGCGAAGCATCTTTTCATAGCGGCTGGTGCGTCCGATATGCGCCGGATCAAACGCAATCACCAGCCGGTCCAGAAACCGCCGCCGCGACCCGGGGCTGTCGATGAAGATTCCATCCATGCGCGGGGTCAGCCAGGATACCGAGAACAACCGTCCGATTTCGGCCTGGGAGACAGTCTCACCATCACGGCGCATAATCCGCCTGCCGCTTTCCCGGCCACCGTCACGAGCAACCTCCGGGCCGCCCTGCACGCCGGTGCCGATGGTCATCGGCTCCCCGCCCGCAGACAGTCTGGCCGAGACAGCCCAATCCGTATTTGGCCCGTCTGAAGTTGGCCAGTCCGTAGTCGCCTCGCCTGTAGTCGGCCGGTCTGTCGCCGGCGTTTCACCCTTGCTTACCCGCGGCAGATGTTCGGCCTTCGCCCGCCGCAGGCCGCGCCCCGGCGCCAGAAGCGAGACCGCCTCCATCAGGTTGGTCTTGCCGGCACCATTCTCGCCAAGAAGCAGTACCTTCGGCGCCTCGATATCAATGCGGCAGGCGTCGTAATTCCGGAAATTCTGGACGGACAGCGACATGAGCTGAGTCCGCACCTCGGTATCGGGCGCGATCTGCTGTGTGTCCATCACCACCGTCAAAGGCAAATCACACCCGCATCGGCATCAGGACAAACAGGGTCGACTCGTCCCCGGGCGCCCGTACGAGACTTGGCGACCCCTGATCGGCAAGCGCGAACTCGATGATGTCGCTTTCCACCTGCGAAGCGATGTCGAGAAGGTAGCGGGCATTGAAGCCGATCTCCATCTCGGCGCCGTCATAGCTGATCTCGAGTTCTTCAACGGCGCTCGAGGCGTCCGTGCTGCTTGCCGAGAGATTGAGCACCCCGGGGGCAAGCTTCATCTTCACCGAGCGAGACTTTTCCGAGGAAATCGTCGAGACCCGATCGACTGCCGCAGAAAAACTGGCAGCATCAACCTGCATGATCCGGTCATTGCCCTGTGGAATCACCCTGGTGTAATCCGGGAAGGTGCCATCGATCAGCTTGGTCTTCAGCCGCACGGCCCCGAACGTGAATTCGGCGCGGGTGTCGGACAGGGCCACACCGACCTCGCCCTCGACATCATCAAGAAGCTTGCGAAGCTCGGTTACCGCCTTGCGCGGAACAATGATCGAGGGCATGCCGGCGGCACCCGAAGGCAGCCCCTGGCGGGTCAGCGCCAGCCGGTGACCATCGGTGGCCACAGCGCACAAATCGCCCTGATCGGATTTGTGAAGATAGATGCCGTTCAGATAGTAGCGCGTCTCCTCGGTGGAAATGGCGAACCGGGTGGCATCGATCATGTCGCGCATATCAGCAGCGGTGACGACAAAGCCGTCCGGCATTTCGCCGGTGCTGATGGTCGGAAAATCCTCGACCGGCAGCGTCGGCAGACGAAAGTTCGAACGTCCGGCACTGATGGTCGCCTGGCCGTCGGCAACGGCGATCTCAACCTCGGCCCCTTCGGGAAGCTTGCGGACAATGTCATAGAGAAGATGCGCCGACACGGTTGTCGTGCCGTTCGTTCCGACCGCGCACTCCACCTGCGTGGCGATATCCATGTCCATATCGGTGGCTGTCATCGACAGCGCGCCATCAGCGGCTTGCAGCACGACATTGGCAAGAATAGGGATGGTGTTGCGGCGCTCGACCACGGACTGGACCTGGCCGAGAGGCCGCAGCAGACTGATCCGATCGATGGTGATTTTCATTGGCTGTCTCGTCTCTGTTGACCGTGTTTCGGGTAACAGCGGCGTGTCGTGAGGCGCCATTGCGCCGCGGCACGACATCCGCAACTCCCATCATCTGACGGTTAGCCACAAAATATAGCATGGCTAAATCAAACAGGCACCAAAATATTGACATTCACAGCCACAGGCTGGCTTCACTCAAGCCCCTGATTCACCATCATTTTCGGGAGTGCCGTCCGCGCCTAGTTTGCGAGAAGCGAGCGCAGCAGCGAAACATCCTCGGCAATGCCCTGATCGGTGGCGACCAGCCCTTCGATCGAGCGCACGGCATGCATCACCGTGGTATGGTCACGGCCACCGAACTGGCGGCCAATTTCCGGATAGGACAGCGAGGTCAGGGTCTTTGCCAGATACATCGCCACCTGTCGCGGCCTGGCGATGTTACGGGCGCGCCGAGCAGAGAACATTTCCGCCACCCGCACATCGTAATGCGCTGCCACCCGCTTCTGGATCTCGTCGACACTGACCTGCCGGCTGCTGGCCCGCAGAAGGTCGGAGAGAAGCTCGGCAGCGCTGTCGATGCTGATCTCGCGGCCAACAAGGCTGGCATGCGCGGCGATGCGGGTCAGCGCCCCTTCAAGCTCGCGCACATTGCTGGAAATCCGGTGCGCCAGGAACTCCAGCACCTTGTCGGGGACAGCAAGGCGGGCCTGTTCCGCCTTGGCCTGCAGGATGCCGAGACGAAGCTCGTAATCCGCCGGATGGATGTCTGCCACCATCCCCCATCCAAGGCGCGACCGCAGGCGCTCTTCCATCCCTTCGAGATCGGTTGGTGACTTGTCGGCCGAGATGATCACCTGCCGGCCATCCTCGACCAGCGCGTTGAAGGTGTGGAAGAACTCTTCCTGTGTCGAATCCTTGCCGCTGATGAACTGCACATCATCGATCATCAGCACATCAACGGAACGGAACTGCTCCTTGAAGGACATGGTATCGCGAAAGCGCAGCGCCTGAACGAACCGGTACATGAATTTTTCTGCCGACAGATAGACGACGTTGCGGCTCGGGTCCTGCTCACGGATATGCCAGGCGATGGCATGCATCAGATGCGTCTTGCCAAGACCAACGCCGCCATAGAGGAACAGCGGGTTGAAGGCGACGGTGGCGCTTTCGGCGGTGCGGCGGGCCACAGCAAACGCCAGCTCGTTGGGCTTGCCGACAACAAAATTTGCAAAGGTGTAGCGCGGATCGAGCCCGGCACTGAGGGCCTCACCGGCCGGTTTCGTGGCAGGCTTCTGCTGCGACATCCGCGGCGCGGCGCGCGACACCACCCGTACCTCGATTTTTTTCACTGACCCGAATTCGGCCGCGGAGATCACACGCAACCGGTCTGCATACTGGCTTGTCACGCGTTCCCGCGCCAGATTCGAGGTCGCCTCGAGCGTCAGCGTTCCGTCCTCGAGGCGGCCGACCCGAAGCGGCTTGATCCAGTTGCGCCACGCCGCCTCACCGATATCCTGGCGCATGCGGTTGGTCACACGTTCCCAGGCATCATTCGGCCCGGTGGTGCCGGTCGGGCCAGCGGGGCCAGTGGCGCCGGCGGGGCCAATGGCGCCGGCGGGGCCAATGGCGGACCCATTGTCGGTATGGTCTGGATGATCCTGTGAATACCCTTGGTACTGTGTGTCAGTCACATTGGTCGTATCTCTGCCTGACATGCAGTTAGCCTCCGGCTTCATGGTTTGTTGTATGACGGCCGACGACAACGCGACCTTGGGCTGACATTACTTGCTGACAATCGGCACGCGCAAGGTGGGGTCAGGCCGGTTTCGGCAAATAAACACGCCACGAATGCAGATATTTCGATTGACAGCTTCATCGCTGGAATCGATCCAATCTGCAAGGAAACCGAAAAGATTCAGTAGCCGAATCGGTTGCCGGTGATACGGCGTCTCAATAACGCCATCCAACTGCAACATGGTCGGGGGCGGCGGCAGCAGGGATGCGGGTCGCCAATGGCGAGGCTGGCGCATGAAAAAAGCCCGTCCACCGAGGGACGGGCTTTTGTTTCATGCGATTCGCGGGTCGTCGCACCAGCTGGTCCTTCAAGACCGGCAGGCGCCTGCCGAAACAGGTCAGGCGGCGATGGCCTTTACGCGGGCGGCAAGACGCGAAATCTTGCGCGAGGCGGTGTTGCGGTGAATCACGCCACGGCTGACGCCGCGCTGGATTTCCGGCTGTGCCGCACGAAGCGCTTCGCGAGCGGCTTCGCCATCACCCGAGGAAATCGCCGTCTCGACCTTCTTCATGAAGGTACGGATGCGGCTCATGCGGGCGCCATTGATGGCGGCGCGGTGCGCGTTCCGGCGAATCCGCTTCTTGGCAGACTTGTGATTGGCCATGGGGACCATCCTTGCTGAATTCGTTAAGAGCGCGGTTTATAAGGCGATTTGCGCAGCTGCGTCAAGGGGTTTTGCGGTTTTGCGGCGGTGCGGTTCGCAGCGGCCTGACGACCTAGTTCGGGCTCAGCCGAATCCGCCAGAGCCGGCCGACACTGGTATCGACCTGCGCCAGCGTCAGGCTCTCCTCGCCACGCTGCCAGTTGCCGTCACCGCCAGTCCATCCAAGATTGGCAAGGGCACTGTTGTAGAAGGACAGAACACCGCCCTCTGCCTCGCCGGAGGCGGCAAACACCAGAACAATGCGCCCGCCAGGGGAATCAAAGGCAAATCCCAGCTCTGGCTCGATCACCATCCCTTCCATGATCGGCAGATCACCCACCCAGCTTGTCGGCTGGCTCTCGGCCTGCGCGCTGTTGATCGCGACCGGCATGACTGTCAGACAGGCCGCCAGCACCAGAATCGCCACGGGCACCAAAAAGCGCACCACAAAGCGCACCACAAAGGGCACAGCAGGAAACGCGGGGGAAAGCCGTTCGAAGACGCCGGAACAGAGGGGTTTGAGAGCAGCAACGATCATCCCGTCAGGCTACCTCAGCGCTGGCAGGCGGGACAGTAAAAACTGCTGCGCCCTGACTGTGTGATGCAGCGAATGGTGGTGGTGCAGCTGTGACAGGCTTGGCCCTCGCGGCCATAGACCGACAGGCGCTGCACGAAATAGCCGATCTCGCCACCGGGCTGAACATGGTCACGAAGGCTGGTGCCACCATCCTCAATGGCACGCGACAGCACCTCGCGAATGGCGCCGGTCAGCCGTTCCGCCCGTCCACCACGGATGGTGCCGGCCTTGCGGCGCGGAGACAGCCCGGCCATGAACAATGCCTCACAGGCATATATGTTGCCGATTCCGGCAACAATCTGCTGGTTCAGAAGCGCTGTCTTGATCGGCCCTGTACGCCCGGCAAGCGCCGCTGCAAGATGCGTCGCGGAAAAGCTGTTGCCAAGGGGTTCCGGGCCCATATCGGCAAGCATCGGGTGCGTCTCACCACGAAACAGGTCAATCCAGCCAAAGCGCCGCGGATCATTGAACACAATCCATGCGGGGCGCGCATCTGGCCCGCCGGCATCGATGCTCAGCACCATATGATCATGCTTGCCGATCTCGGGCTCGGTGGCGTGGATCCGCACCGATCCGGACATGCCAAGATGCATCAGCATCGTCTCGTCGCCATCAAGGGCAAGCAGCAGAAACTTGCCACGCCGCGCCAGCACGCCGACAACGCGACCCGTCAGACGCGCCGCCAGATCAGGCGGCAACGGCCAGCGAAGATCAGGGCGGCCAATATGGGCGGCGGCGATGCGCCGGCCTTCCATCGCCGGAACCAACGCCCGACGCACGGTTTCCACTTCGGGCAATTCAGGCATGCCGGCCCTCGTCAGCAGGTGGGGTGGTACGGTCAGTGCGCGACATTATATTTGGCCCTCAAGGCGGTTTTTCGTGTATCACTTGGCACGGATCAGCGTGACGTCGACAGCATAGTCGGTAATCGGCCATGCGGAAAACCCGCTGGCACCAGATCCGTGACAACAGAGCGTACGGACAGCAGCCATATCGGCTGAAAATGATGGACAGACAAGCAAAGATAATTGACCGGGCATGAGCAAACCGCACGACACCCCCCAGCAGCCGGAAGCAGGCGGCCAGGATAGCGAGACCATCGATTTCGGCTTCCGAACCGTGGGACGTGCCGAAAAATCGGGACTTGTCCGCGATGTCTTTGACAGTGTGGCGTCACGCTATGATGTGATGAATGACCTGATGAGCGGCGGTGTCCACAGGTTGTGGAAGGCGGCGATGATCGACTGGATCGCCCCGCAGCCGGGGCAGACGCTTGTCGATCTTGCCGGCGGCACGGGCGATATCAGCCTGCGGTTCCTGCGCGCCGGCGGCGGCGATGCCGTGGTTACCGATATCAATGAATCGATGCTGGCGGCAGGGCGCCAACGCCGCGAGTTTGGCAAATATAGCGACCGCATCCGCTGGTGCGTCGGCAATGCGGAAGCGCTGCCGTTCACCGAGGCCAGCGCCGACATTGTCACCATCGCCTTCGGGCTTCGCAATGTCACCGACCGCGACGCGGCGATCGCCGAGGCGCACCGGGTCCTGAAGCCCGGAGGGCGGTTCCTGTGCCTGGAATTCTCGCAGGTGACCAGTGCCATGCTGGCGCGTGCCTATGACGCCTGGTCCTTCAATGTCCTGCCACGGCTTGGCCAGCTTGTCGCTGGTGACGCCGACAGCTACCGCTATCTTGTCGAATCGATCCGCACCTTCCCACCACCGGAAGTCCTCGCTGATATGTTCGCCGGGGCCGGCTTTGCGCAGGTGCGGGTGCGCCGCATGTCGGCCGGCATTGCCTGTATCCATTCGGGCTGGAAACTCGACTGATGCGGGTGTCGGCCTTGCAGATGGCGCTGGCCCTGTTGCGGTTGCCGCTGATTGCCTGGCATCTTGGACGTGCCGGAACCCTCGGCCATATGGCGCGGATCACGCTTCTTCCGAACTGGATGCGCCGGCTGTGTGCCGGACTCGATCGGCTGGTCCGTTCCCGCGGGGCGCGCCGCGACGCTGGTGCCGCCCTTGCCGAAGCCTTGATCCGGCTTGGCCCCGGCTTCATCAAGTTTGGCCAGGCCCTGTCGACCCGCGCCGACCTGATCGGACCGTCGATGGCGCATTCCCTGAGCCTGCTTCAGGACCGCCTTCCCGCCTTCCCTGCCAGCAAGGCACGCCGGCTGATTGAATCAGAAACCGGCATGGCGGTCGCCGAGTTGTTCCGCAAATTTGATGACGAAGCGGTGGCAGCGGCTTCGATTGCGCAGGTTCATCATGCCGAGCTTGCCGACGGGAGACGTGTGGCTGTGAAGCTCCTGCGCCCGGGAATCCGGCGGCAGATGCAGTCAGACACAACATTGTTCTATGCGCTGGCACGACTTCTGGAATGGCTGGCCCCGAACATGCAACGCCTCAAGCTTGTCGCGGCGGTCGACCAGTTCACGCAGATCTCCGAGATGGAGCTCGACCTGAGACTGGAGGCAGCGGCGGCAGGCAAGCTGGCCGACAATATGGCCGGCGACGCCGGCATCCATGTTCCCTGGGTCGATCTTGAACACACCACAAGCTCGATGCTTGTCATCGAATGGGTCGAGGGCATTTCCATCGATGATGTCGAGGCGCTGACGGATGCTGGGCATGACATCGCCGCCATCACCGAGGCGGCGGCGCGCAGTTTCTTCAACCAGGTGTTTCGCGACGGCTTCTTCCATGCCGACATGCACCCCGGCAATATCTTTATCGCCGCCGACGGCACGCTGGTGCCGATCGATTTCGGCATCATGGGGCATCTTGATTTCGCCGACAGACTGTTTCTGGCACGGTTGCTGACGGCGATGCTGGACCGCGATTACGACACCGTGGCGCGGCTTCATGCCGATGCCGGCATGCTTGGCGAGGATGTATCGCTGACGCAGTTCGCACAGTCGGTGCGCGCTGTCGCCGATCCGGTCATGGGAAAACCGCTTGGCGAGGTCTCGCTCGGCACCGTGCTTGGCCAGATCTTCCAGCTGTCCACACGGTTCTCGATCTCCGTCCAGCCGCAATACAACCTGTTGCAGAAGACCATGATGATGGCCGAAGGGGTGGCGCGACAGCTGAACCCGAACGCCGATATGTGGAGCCTTGCGCGCCCGCTGGCAGGCGACTGGATGAGCGAACAGGCGCATGTGACGCGGCGCATTGAAACCTTTCTGGAAGAGGCGCTGACACTGGCCTCACGACTGCCGCGGATCATCGCGGCGCTTGAATCGCGCGATCACGAGACCCCGCCAGCACCCGAAAGCAACAACGCAGCGCTTGCCGTGGCGCTTCTGGCGCTCGGGATTGCCGTCCTCGGCATTTTCATATAAATTCACAAAAATTCAATTTTTGGGCGTGAATATGAAAAACTGTGATCTTTCCACTATCATCACGGCTCTTGGCGGGCGCCAGGCGCTTCAGGACCTTCTTGGGGTCGGGCCAAGCGCTGTCAGCAACTATCTGGCGCGAGGCACCCTGCCACAGCGCGCCCTAGGCCCGGTTTGCGAAGCGGTGCGGGCCCGCGGCTACCACATCGATCCGGCCAGCCTTGAGATCATCGGCCACCAGGATGCGGGGGCCGGCGCCGGTCGAGGAATGCGCGAGGGAATGCGCGGGGGAATGCGCGGGGGAATGCTCAGGCGGGTTTTGCTGATTGTCGGCGGCGGCATCGCCGCCTACAAGGCGCTCGAAGTGGCGCGGCGGCTTCAGGATCACGACATCACTGTCACCGGCGTGATGACCGGCGGTGCGCAGCAATTCATCACCCCGCTCAGCCTGTCGGCACTGACTGGCGAGAAGGCCTATACCGATCTTTTTTCGCTGACCGACGAGGCGGAGATGGGCCATATCCGCCTCGCCCGCGAAACCGACCTTGTTCTTGTGGTGCCGGCCACGGCCAATCTGATGGCGCGGGCGGCGCATGGCCTTGCCGATGATCTGGCCACGACGATCCTGCTGGCCACCACAGCGCCAGTGATGATCGCCCCGGCCATGAACCAGGCGATGTGGGGCCACCCGGCAACGCAGGAGAATCTGGCGCGGTTGCGGGCGCGTGGCATCCTGACGATCGGGCCCGATGACGGCGGCATGGCCTGTGGCGAGGAAGGCACCGGGCGGCTGAGCGACCCACAGGAGATTGTCGCCGCTGTCCTCGACCAGCTTGGCAGGGGCGATGGTGCGCTCAGTGGCCGGCATGCCCTTGTTACCTCCGGCCCTACGGTCGAGCCGATTGACCCGGTGCGGTTCATCGCCAACAGGTCTTCTGGCAAGCAGGGTCATGCGATCGCGGCAGCGCTTGCCCGACAGGGGGCACGGGTGACGCTTGTCAGCGGTCCGGTGACCTTGCCGCCGCCGCCGGCCGTCGATCTTGTCGAAGTGGAAACAGCGCGGCAGATGCTCGCCGCCTGTGAAGCCGCCTTGCCAGCCGACATTGCCGTTTGCGCCGCTGCGGTCGCCGACTGGCATGTTGCCGATGCTGGCGCCAGCAAGATGAAAAAACAGGAAGGGGCACCGCCACCAGCGCTGGCCCTGACCGAAAATCCCGACATCCTGAAGACCTTGTCGACACATGCTGATCGCCCACGCCTTGTTGTCGGATTCGCCGCCGAGACCGAATCGCTCTATGAAAATGCAGCGGCCAAGCTGGGGCGCAAGGGATGCGACTGGATTGTCGCCAATCAGGTGGCAGGTGATGAGGGCGATACTGTCTTCGGAAGCGACAGCAATGCTGCGATGCTGCTGACCGGCAACGAGTCAGAAAACTGGCCACGCATGCCAAAGGCAGAGATCGCCGACAGGCTGGCATCGCGCATCGGGGCGCATTTCACATGACAGACAGCACCGTCACCAGCACCGTCACCAGGGCCGTAATCAAGATTGTGACCCTGCCGCATTTCGACGGGCTGGCCCTGCCGCATTATGCCACCGAGGGGGCTGCCGGCATGGATGTCGAGGCGGCCGTTGACGCCGACCTTACCCTGGCCCCGGGTCAGCGGGCGGCGGTGCCGACCGGCCTGTCGATGGCCATCGCTGCAGGCCATGAGGTGCAGGTCAGGCCCCGCTCCGGCCTTGCCTTGCGGCATGGGGTCACGGTTGCCAACGCCCCCGGCACCATTGACAGTGACTATCGCGGTGAGGTGAAGATCATTCTGGTCAATCTTGGCGAATCGCCCTTTGTCATCACCCGCGGCATGCGGATTGCGCAGCTGGTGCTGGCACCGGTGATGCAAGCGGTGATCGAGACAACGGACAGCCTCGAAGATACCTCACGCGGAGATGGTGGCTTCGGGTCGACAGGCCTTGGTGTCACCAAAGGTAAAACAGGGAACTGAGGCAAGATGCTGAGCGACGAGAATCTGGAACGCTATGCCCGTCAGGCGATCATGCCCGATATTGGTGAGGAGGGGCAGGAGCAGCTTCTGGCGGCGCGGGTGCTTGTTGTCGGGGCAGGTGGGCTTGGATCGCCAGCGATGTTGTATCTGGCTGCCGCCGGGATCGGACATATCACCATCATCGACCCGGAGCAGGTCGAGCTCAGCAACCTGAACAGGCAGGTGCTTCACACCACCAGCAGCATCGGCACGGCGAAAGCACAGCAGGCAGCGGCAGCTGTTGCCGCGCTGAACCCGGCGATCGAGGTGACAGCGCTTGTCGAGCGGCTCGATGACGGCAATGTCGAGGCCCTGCTGACATCCCATGATGTGGTGGTCGATTGTTCGGACAATGTCGAGACGCGCTATCAGCTGGGTGATGCCTCGCACCGTTACGGCACGCCGCTGGTGTTCGGCGGTGCGGTGCGCACCGAAGGCCAGCTTGCGGTGTTTCATAGTGGTGGTGATGATGATGGTGATGGTAGTGATGATGGCAGCGCGGCCAGCTCGCCCTGCTATCGCTGCGTCTTTCCCGACATGCCGGATGCACAGCAGGCACCGGGATGTTCAGAGGCCGGCATTCTGGGGCCGGTCACAGGGGTGATCGGCACCATGCAGGCGCTTGCCACGATACGCCTCATTCTCGGGCTTGGCAGCACGCAGACGGGAAAACTGATGCTGTTCGATGGCCGTGGTGGCGGTTTCATGGAAATCAGCACATCACGGCGTCCGCAATGCGTCACCTGTGGTACTGGCGCGACAGGAAGCTAGCGTCGGGACGCGGCGACAGGTGGCGACAGGCGGCTACAGCATCGCCTCGATCACCCGGTCCCGCGGCGCGTGCCCGTCCCAGAATGTCTGGATATTGATGATCACCTTGTCGCCCATCTCAAGACGCCCTTCGATTGTTGCCGAGCCGATATGCGGCAACAGGACGACATTCGGAAGGTCGAGAAGCGAGCTGGTGATATTGGCTTCGTCAGCATAGACATCGAGCCCGGCGCCGGCGATATGGCCGCTTTCCAGAAGCGCGGCAAGCGCCTCCTCGTCGATCACCTCACCGCGTGACGTATTCACCAGATAGGCCGATGGCTGCATCAGCTCCAGCTTCTCACGGCTCAGCATGCGGTGGGTTGCCGGCGTATGCGGACAGTTGACCGAGACAATATCCACGCGGGACAGCATCTGCTCGAGCGACTCCCAATAGGTCGCTTCAAGCTCGGCCTCGGTCTCGGGATGGACCGGTTTGCGATTGTGATAGTGGATGCTCAGTCCGAAACCACGGGCACGGAGCGCGACAGCGCAGCCAATCCGGCCCATGCCGATGATGCCGAGACGCTTGCCATTGATCCGGTGTCCAAGCATGCGGGTCGGTGCCCAGCCGGTCCACTCGCCAGACCGGGTCAGCCGGTCCCCCTCGGCGATGCGGCGCGGCACCGCCAGCATCAGCGCCATCACCATGTCGGCCGTGTCCTCGGTCAGGACGCCGGGCGTATTGGTTACCGTGATGCCGCGGGCTTTCGCCGCCGCAAGGTCGATATGATCGACGCCGGTACCGAAGGAGGCGATCAGTTTCAGCTGATCTCCAGCGCCGGAAATCAGATCGGCATCAAGTCTGTCGGTCACCGTCGGCACAAGAACATCAGCTTCCTGCATCATGCGCCGAAGATCGTCTCTGGACGGCGGCGTATCAGTCTCGTTCAGCCGCGCGTCAAACAATTCGCGCATGCGCGTCTCTGTCGAGTCGGGCAGCTTTCGGGTCAGATGGACAACAGGCTTCTTCTTGGTCATTCTTTCCACTCGTATCGGGGCGCCATTCGGGCGCTATGGCGTGGATTGCAAAAACATAATAGTGTGACGCCGTGGGATGCAATGTGACAAAATCACAACATATCGACATACCGCCAGACACTATCAGAACTCGTTGGTGATGAAAAAAACATTTCGCGACACGACAAACTGTTTCTCCATCCGTGCCAGGGCCAGCCTTGATGTGACCAGACTGGCGGCAACCTGTCTTGTGGTTGCCGGCCTTGCGCTGGTCCTGTCGCTTTCTGGTACCGGATCGACGACGGCGCTGGCGGCCGATGGAAACAAGGCGGGAGATGGTGTCAAGCTGACAGTGCGCGGCACCGGCCTGCCGGTACCCCGCTTCGTCACGCTGAAATCCGGCGAGGTCAATATGCGGGCTGGTCCCGGCACCGAATATCCGGTGCTCTGGCAGTATCAAAGAAAGGACTTGCCCCTGCGGGTCGAGGCCGAGTTCGGCGTCTGGCGCAAGGTTGTCGACCATGAAGACACAACCGGCTGGATGCACCAGTCGGTGGTATCGCTGAAACGGCACGCCCTTGTGACCAGCAGTTCAGCGCGGATCTATGCAAGCCCGGACAATGGCGCCGCCCTGGTTGCGGTGGCCGAGCGCAACGCCCTTATGGAGCTCCAATCCTGCCCGACGCAATGGTGCAAGGTGGCGGCTGGCGACCTTCGTGGCTGGGTCGCGCGGACCTCGATCTGGGGTCTGCTGGACGGTGAAATCCTCGACTGACGAAGCCGTGGCGGCGTCTTTACCCGCCTTCCTTTCCCAGAAGGCAAATCTGGCCCGGACCAAAATCCGGCCCAGAATGCAAAACGGTGCCCTGACACAGCCAGGGCACCGCTGTTTGAGCCGGGCGGCGGCGGGGACATGCCGCCCGCCAGCTCAGGCTTCTGGTATTGGAGCCGGTCAGGCGACGTCGAACCGGTCCAGTTCCATCACCTTGGACCAGGCCGCGATGAAGTCGGTGACGAAGCGTGCCTCGCCACCGGTCTCGGCATAGACCTCGGCAAGGGCGCGAAGCTGCGAATTTGACCCGAAGATCAGGTCAACGCGGGTGCCCGTCCACTTCACCTCGCCGCTGTCGCGATCACGCCCCTCGAACACGTCCTCGGCGGCGGAAACCGGCTTCCACTCGGTTCCCATATCCAGAAGATTGACGAAGAAGTCGTTGCTGAGAACGCCGGGACGATCGGTGAGAACGCCGTGCTTCGCCTGGTCCGCATTGGCGTCAAGCGCCCGCATGCCGCCGACAAGAACGGTCATTTCCGGTGCCGACAGCGTCATCAGATGCGCCTTGTCGAGAAGAAGCTCCTCTGCGGAGACCGAGAAGTCAGCCTGCAGGTAGTTACGGAACCCATCTGCAAGCGGCTCGAGAACAGCGAAGGAGTCGATGTCGGTCTGCTCCTGAACAGCATCGCCGCGACCTGCGGTGAACGGCACCTCGACCTTGTGGCCGGCTGCCGATGCCGCGCTTTCAATGGCGGCACAGCCACCAAGCACGATCAGATCGGCCATCGATACCTGCTTGCCACCGGACGCGGAGGCGTTGAACTCGGCCTGAACACCCTCGAGGGCGGACAGCACCTTGTCGAGCTGTGCCGGCTGATTGACCTCCCAGTCGCGCTGCGGGGCCAGACGCAGACGCGCGCCATTGGCACCGCCACGCTTGTCCGAGCCGCGATAGGTCGCGGCCGAAGCCCAGGCAGCACCGACAAGCTCGGACACAGACAGGCCGGTTGCCATGATGCTGGATTTCAGCGCCTTGGTGTCGGCAGCGTCGATGATCGCGTGATCAGGTGCCGGGATCGGGTCCTGCCAGATCAGGTTCTCGGCTGGAACCTCGGCACCGACATAGCGGGCCTTCGGGCCCATATCGCGGTGCGTCAGCTTGAACCAGGCCCGCGCGAAGGCATCGGCAAACTCGTCGAGATTCGCATGGAAGCGACGCGAGATTTCCAGATAGGACGGATCGGTGCGAAGCGCGATATCGGTGGTGGCCATCATCGGCGCGTGCCGGCGGTCCGGGTCATGCGCGTCAGGAACAAGCGTGCCCGCAGACGCATCGGTCGGGGTCCACTGGTTGGCACCGGCCGGGCTCTTCGTCAGCTTCCACTCATAGCCGAACAGCATGTCGAAATAGCCGTTGTCCCATTTGATCGGGTCCGGGGTCCAGGCGCCTTCAAGGCCACTGGTAATGGTGTCGACACCCTTTCCGGTGCCGTGGTCACTGTGCCAGCCAAGGCCCTGTTCCTGGATGCTGGCGCCCTCTGGCTCAGCCCCGACAAGGCCGGCATCTCCGGCCCCATGGGTCTTGCCGAAGGTGTGGCCGCCAGCGACAAGCGCCACGGTCTCTTCGTCATTCATCGCCATCCGGGCAAAGGTCTCGCGGATGTCCCGCGCCGAGGCCATCGGGTCCGGATTGCCGTTCGGTCCTTCCGGGTTCACATAGATCAGGCCCATCTGCACGGCGGCAAGCGGGTTTTCCAGCTCACGGTCACCCGTGTAGCGCTTGTCATCAAGCCAGGTGTCCTCGGTGCCCCAGTAGATATCTTCTTCCGGCTCGAACACATCTTCGCGTCCCCCGGAGAAGCCAAAGGTCTTGAACCCCATCGATTCCAGCGCGCAGTTGCCGGTGAAGATCATCAGATCGGCCCAGGACAGTGCCGCACCATATTTCTGCTTGATCGGCCACAGAAGACGACGTGCCTTGTCGAGGTTGGTGTTGTCGGGCCAGCTGTTCAGCGGTGCGAAGCGCAGCGTGCCGGCACCGGCGCCACCACGGCCGTCACCAGTACGATAGGTGCCGGCGCTGTGCCAGGCCATACGGATGAAGAACGGGCCATAATGACCATAATCGGCAGGCCACCATTCCTTTGACTCCGTCATCAGCGCGAACAGATCCTGGCGAAGCTCTTCCAGATCAACGGTCTTGAACGCCTCGGCATAGTTGAACGCCGACCCCATCGGATTCGACAATGCCGAATTCTGATGCAGGATCTTCAGGTTCAGCTGCTTTGGCCACCAGTCGCGGTTGGACCGCACGCCAAAGGTGGTGTGCTTGATCCCCCCGTGCATCACGGGGCATTTGTTCTGTTCGTTCATTTTTGTCTCCGATGTTCGTCCGTATGTTCGACAGCGTATATTCGACAGCAGGGTCACGCCGGCGCATTGCCAGCATGGCAAAAATCATGGCGAAATCGTAAAGCCGAGATGCGCTGTCGGTCAAGTTGTTTGGAATGAATTTAAACTGATAGAATTGTCACAGTCACCGGAACGTGATGCGTCAGACAGCCTTCCTGCCCTTGCCACTCACCCTGGCCACTTGCCCTGACCATTCACTCTGACCATTCACTCTGGCCATTCACTCTGGCCATTCACTCTCGATGGTCGTTCTGGCTGATATGGATCAGAACATCAACAGCCTTGATGTCATGGCCTTCCGGTGCGCCGGGAAGGGACGCCAGCAGGACTTCATCTGCCGGAATATCGATCAGCCGGTCCTGCTCTGCATCATAGAAATGATGGTGATGCTCAGTGTTTGTGTCGAACACGCTGTGCTCGTTATGGATCGTGACGCGGCGCAGGAGGCCGGCCTCGGTGAACTGGTTCAGCGTGTTGTAGATGGTGCCGCCGGCCATGTGCGCGCCTGTCTGGCGGATTTCACGCGCCAGACTGTCGGCCGACACATGACGATGTCGACCATCAAGCAGCAGGGCTGCGATTGCCACACGCTGTCTTGTCGGGCGAAGACCTGCTTCGCGCAACCGTTCCGTCAGCACTGCCTCGTCCGGCGTGGCATTTTTCTCGTGTGTCACCATAGTGCTCTGAAAATGCGTCCAAGTCATAAACTTGTCAATAATCCCTTGGCGCGGAGGGCGGTTTCGTGCTTTTTAGGGGCGTGTCGGTTTGCCTTTTCAGGCTGGTTTTTGCCATGGGCATGCGGCGTCATTTCACCGCCAAGACGCAGGGCAGGAAGAGCTTTCCACCCGCGTTTGCACTGTTTCCAGGGATTTTCACATGCCAGCTATGCAGCAATCCTCCTTCAGCTATGACGACCTGATCGCCTGCGCCAAGGGCGAGATGTTCGGACCGGGAAACCCGCAACTTCCCATGCCGCCGATGCTGATGTGCGATCGCATCACCGAGATTTCGGAAGATGGCGGACCGCACGGCAAGGGACATATCGTTTCGGAATTCGACCTGAAGCCGGACCTGTGGTTCTTCCCCTGTCATTTCGAGGGTGATCCGGTGATGCCGGGGTGCCTTGGCATGGATGCGCTGTGGCAGCTTGTCGGCTTCTTTCTCGGATGGTCCGGCGGCGAAGGTCGCGGTCGCGCCCTGTCGGTTGGCGAGGTCAAGTTCACCGGCCAGATCCTGCCGACCAACAAGCTTGTCCGTTACGAGATCGAGATGAAGCGGGTGATCATGCGACGCCTGGTGATGGGCATTGCCGATGGCCGTGTCCTGTGCGACGGCGAAACTGTTTTCGAGGCCAATGACATCCGCGTCGGCCTGTTCAAGCCAGAGGAGGCGTGATCATGCGCAGGGTCGCCATCACCGGGATCGGTGTTGTCTCGTCGATCGGCAACAATGTTGCCGAGGTCACCGATTCGCTTCGCGAGGGGCGGTCGGGCATTGTTCACGCACCGGAATATGCGGAGCTTGGGTTCCGCAGCCAGATCCACGGTACCGTGAAAATGGACATCTCCGAACATGTCGACCGCAAACAGCTTCGCTTCATGGGCGATGGCGCCGCCTATGCGGTGCTGGCAATGGAACAGGCGATTGCCGATTCCGGCCTCACCGAGGACCAGGTGTCAAACCCGCGCACCGGCCTGATCGCGGGTTCCGGCGGCCCGTCGACAGCAAACATGATGCAGGCCTTCGACATCACCCGCGAAAAAGGTCCAAAGCGGATCGGCCCCTATATGGTGCCGCGCTGCATGTCCTCGACCGTATCCGCCTGCATCGCCACCTTTTTCAAGATCAAGGGTCTGAACTTTTCGATCACGTCGGCCTGTTCGACATCGGCACACTGCATTTCCTCAGGCGTCGACGCCATCCGCAATGGCAGCCAGGACATTGTTTTTGCCGGTGGCGGCGAAGAACTTCACTGGACGCTTTCGGTGCTGTTCGACGCGATGGGGGCGATGTCCTCGAAATATAACGACACCCCGGAACGGGCCTCGCGCGCCTATGATGCCGAGCGTGACGGATTCGTCATCGCCGGCGGCGGCGGCATGGTCGTTCTCGAGGATATGGATCATGCGCTGGCGCGCGGTGCCACCATCCATGCCGAGATCGTCGGCTATGGTGCGAACTCGGATGGGCATGACATGGTCGCGCCGTCAGGCGAAGGGGCGGTGCGCTGCATGGAGCTGGCGCTGGCCGGCTTTGACGGCAACACTGTCACCGACAAGGTGGATTATATCAACGCGCATGGCACCTCGACCCCGGTTGGCGACATCAAGGAGCTGGAAGCGGTTCGCGAGGTTTTCGGGCCACGCGGCTATCTGCCGACCGTAACCTCGACAAAGTCACTGACAGGCCATTCGCTTGGCGCCACAGGCGTTCAGGAAGCCATCTATACGATGATCATGATGAAGGAAGGGTTCATCGCGGCCTCGGCAAACATCGAGACCCCCGATCCGGCCATCGGCGACATTCCGGTGCCGACAAGCCGTGTGGACAATGCCGAGATCACGCTGGCACTCTCGAACTCCTTTGGCTTTGGCGGCACCAACGCCACCCTCGCATTGAGGAAGGTCTGAGATGACGGCGGGCCTTCTTGCCGGCAAGCGCGGCCTGATCATGGGCGTTGCGAATGAACGCTCGAGCGCCTGGGGCATTGCCGCGGCGGCGGCGGAAGCTGGTGCGGAACTGGCCTTCACCTACCAGATGGAAGGGTTTGGCAAACGGCTCCGCCCGCTGGCGGAATCAGTCGGATCCGATCTGATGGTGGAATGTGATGTGGCGCATGAGGGTGCTGTTGCCAGCGCCTTCGACTGGCTTGCCGGTCACTGGTCCAGCATCGATTTCGTTGTCCATGCGCTTGCCTTTTCCGACAAGAACGAGCTGAAGGGCGGCTATCTCAACACCAGCCGGCAGAACTTCACCGATACGATGATGGTCTCGGCCTTTTCCTTTACCGAGGTGGCGCAGGCCGCCCGCCATATGATGCCCGACGGCGGCTCGCTGGTGACGCTGAGCTATATCGGCGCGCAACGCATATCGCCGAACTACAATGTGATGGGTGTGGCGAAGGCGGCGCTGGAATCCTCGGTGCGCTATCTTGCGGTCGATCTTGGCGGGCAGAACATCCGCGTGAACGCGCTGTCAGCCGGCCCGATGAAGACCCTCGCCGGTGCGGCGATCACCGGCGCGCGACACATATACCGCCATGCCGAAACCTCGGCACCGCTCGGGCGCAACCCCGACATCAGCGAGGTCGGGCGGTCCGGGCTCTATCTTGTCTCCAACCTGTCTTCCGGCGTCACCGGCGAGGTGCATTTTGTGGATGGCGGCTTCAATACGGTCGCCACCCCGCCCGAGGACACCGCATAGCAGACACAGAAGTTTCAGGCATGAAAAAGGGGCAGCCGGAGCCGCCCCTTTGCATATCAGCTTTTTGAACGGCCTTACTCGGCGCTTTCCGCCTCGAGGTCGGCGCCGGTTTCCTGATCGACACGCTTCATCGACAGCTTCACCTTGCCACGGTCATCAAACCCGATGACCTTGACCTTGACGGTGTCACCTTCCTTGCAGATGTCGGTGGTCTTTTCGGTCCGGCCATCCTGCAACTCGGAGATATGGACAAGGCCGTCCTTCGCGCCAAGGAAGTTGACGAAGGCGCCGAAATCGACGGTCTTCACAACCTTGCCGTTATAGATCACACCAAGCTCTGGCTCGGCGACGATGTCCCTGATCCGCGCGACAGCGGCCTCGCCGGAGGCGCCGGTTACAGCCGCCACCTTGACGGTACCGTCATCATCGATGTCGATCTTGGCACCGGTGGTCTCGCAGATTTCACGGATGATCTTGCCACCCGGGCCGATGATGTCACGGATCTTGTCGAGCGGGATCGACATGGTGGTGATCTTCGGCGCGCTGTCGGCAAGGCCGTCACGGGCCGAGGTCAGCGCCTTGGACATCTCGCCAAGGATGTGAAGACGACCGTCTTTGGCCTGGTCGAGGGCGATCTCCATGATCTCCGGTGTGATCGAGGTGATCTTGATGTCCATCTGAAGCGATGTCACACCAGCCTCGGAACCGGCCACCTTGAAGTCCATGTCGCCAAGATGATCCTCGTCACCAAGGATGTCGGACAGCACCGCAAAGGCGTCGCCTTCCTTGATCAGACCCATGGCGATACCGGCCACCGGACGGTCAAGCGGCACACCCGCATCCATCAGCGCCAGCGACCCACCACAGACTGTGGCCATCGAGGAGGAACCGTTGGATTCGGTGATCTCCGAAACAAGACGGATGGTGTAAGGGAAATCTTCCTTCTTCGGCAGCAAGGGGCGCAGCGCACGCCAGGCAAGCTTGCCATGGCCGATCTCGCGACGACCCGGTGAGCCGACACGGCCAGCTTCACCCACCGAATAGGGCGGGAAGTTGTAGTGAAGCATGAAGTTCGAGCGGCTTTCGCCAACCAGCGCGTCGATGATCTGCTCGTCCTGGCCGGTGCCAAGCGTGGCCACAACCATCGCCTGGGTCTCGCCGCGGGTAAACAGCGACGAGCCATGGGCACGCGGCAGGAAGCCGGCTTCGGCAACGATCTGCCGGACGGTCTTGGTGTCCCGGCCATCGATACGGTTGCCGGTCTTGAGGATCGATCCACGAACCACATCGGCTTCCTTCGCCTTGATCAGGCTGCCGACAAGAACGCCGTCATACTCCTCACCAAGCTTTTCCTTCACCGCAGCGCGAACCTCGCCAAGTGCCGCCTGGCGCTCGGTCTTGTCGGCAATGGTGTAGGCGTCGGCGAACGGCTTGTCGAAGCCATCGATGACGGCCTTGATCTCGGCTGTCTCGGCAGGCTCTTCGGGAAGGGCGCGCGGCTCCTTGGCGCAGGATTCGGCAAGGTCGATGATCGCGTCGATCACCGGCTTCATCGCGTCATGGCCGAAATTCACAGCGCCAAGCATGACGTCTTCGGACAGCTCCTGCGCTTCGGATTCAACCATCAGCACGCCTTCATGTGTGCCGGCAAGAACAAGATCGAGAGCGGTCTCATCCATCTGCGCCACAGTCGGGTTGAGCACATACTCGCCATCGATCCAGCCGACACGTGCAGCAGCGATCGGGCCAAAGAAAGGCACACCCGACAGGCACAGGGCCGCCGACGCACCAATCATCGCGGCGATGTCGGGATTGTTCTCCATATCATGCGCAAGAACGGTACAGATGACCTGGGTCTCACACTTGAAGGAGGACGGGAAAAGGGGCCGGATCGGACGGTCGATCAGGCGGCTGACCAGCGTCTCGTTTTCGGACGGACGGCCTTCACGCTTGAAGAAACCACCCGGGATCTTGCCGGCGGCAAAAGCCTTTTCCTGATAATTTACGGTCAGCGGGAAGAAATCCTGGCCCGGCTTCGGGCTGTGCGCCGCGACCGCTGTACACAGCACGGTGGTCTCGCCGAGGCTGACCATCACCGCGCCATCTGCCTGACGCGCGACCTTGCCGGTCTCGAGGACCAGCGGTGTGCCGTTCCAGTCAAGCTCCTTGCGGAAAATTTTGAACATCGTTGTCTATCTCTTTCGTCATCATAATGCCGGGCCCAGACTTCAGACGCACTGCGCAAGACGGCCGTAACCGGTCACGCGGCAGCAACAAGAGAGTGTCTGGAGATGTATTTTGGGGGTGGTCGACCCGCGCTCGGTCTGCGGTTTGGGTCTCACTGGGCCCCCCTGCCATCTTCTTCGGGCCCCGGCGTTTGTGTCATTCCTCTTGTCTCGGCGCTGTTGTGACATGCAGACCGGTAAAAAGCAAATGAAAATCAACAGATGGCATGGCCACGCAAAACGGCCCGATGGCAAGCCACCGGGCCGTTTCTGGAACTGGCAGACGGGCTGATGCGCCGGATTAACGACGCAGGCCGAGGCGGCCAATCAGCGCCTTGTAGGCGGCTTCGTCACCAGCCTTGATGTAGTCGAGAAGATTGCGGCGCTGGCCAACCATCGACAGAAGGCCGCGGCGCGAACCGAAATCCTTCTTGTGCGTCTTCAGATGCTCGGTCAGGTTGACAATGCGCTCGGTCAGAATCGCCACCTGCACAGCGGCGGAACCAGAGTCACTCTCCGACTTGCCGTATTCCTTGATCAGTTCGGCAGTACGTTCACTTGTAATCGACATCGAAACCTCCTTCGGTCTCTCCGCCTGAGGCGCGGCCCCGGGACGGATTACAGATTGAAAACACGCAGCGGATGCAGCTGGCCGGCCTTGATCTGGACCAGTGCCACAGGAACGCCGCCGGCAAGCGCCACACCGGTTCCGGCCAGAGCGATATCCGCGAACCGCGCTTCTGCTGAAGTGCTGATCGCCGCAAGGGTCTGGCCATGACGGAGTTTTGCCGCCTCACCTGCCGATACGGGCAGTGCCGGGATGTCGTCCAGCGCGCTCGTGACAGGCTTCAGATGCTCGAAAGCGGCGGAACTATGCTCCAGCTTTTCCAGAAAATCCAGTGAAATCGCGTCGCTTTCGGTGAAAGGCCCGACCGACAGCCGGCGCAGCAGGCTGACATGGCCAACGCTGCCAAGCGCTGTCGCCAGATCGCGCGCCAGCGAGCGGATATAGGTGCCCTTGCCACAGGCCACGAAGAAACGGGCTTCCTCGGGGCCGGCCTCGCGAAGTGACAGCTCATCGATCCGCACCTGCCGCGACTCCAGTTCGGGCAGGGTTTCCAGCCCGTCAGCAACCGCCTTGCGGGCAATATCATAGGCGCGCTGCCCATCCACCTTGATGGCGGAAAAAATCGGCGGACGCTGCGAAATGTCACCGGTGAAGCGCGGCAGCATCGCGGCGATGGCGCTGGCGTCGGGTCGCACATCCGATTGTGCAATCACCTCACCCTCACGATCATCGGTGCTTGTCTGCGCGCCGAAACGCAGTGTGAACTCGTAGGATTTTGCCCCCTGCATGGCAAAGGAAACGGTCTTTGTTGCCTCGCCAAGAGCAATCGGCAGGATGCCGGTGGCAAGGGGGTCGAGCGTGCCGCCATGCCCGGCCTTGGCCGCAGTGAAGACGCGGCGCACGAGCCCCACAGCTTTCGAGGAGCTGAGGCCTTCGGGCTTGTCGAGGATGACCCAGCCGTGAACGGGATTGCCCTTGCGCGATGCCATCGGGACGGGCGTCAGTCGTCTTCGCGGATGTTGTTGAAAACGACGTTCAACCGCGCCGCATTGTCGAAACTGTCATCGAGGAAGAATTTCAGCCGTGGCACCCGCCGCAGATGCACCCGGGCGGCGACCTCGCGCTGGATGACCGGCGCCAGCCTGTTCAACGCCGGCAGCACCGTATCGCTGTGCTCGCCCCCGAGCGGGATGGTATAGACACGGGCATTCGACAGGTCCGGACTGATCGAAATTTCAGAAATGGTGATCGACACACCTTCCAGATCAGGGTCGAAAAAGCTGTCGCGTACCAGAATTTCAGACAATGCATGGCGCAGGGATTCGCCAACCCGCAACTGGCGTTGCGATGGCAGATTCGCTGCGGTGTTCCGCTTTGATTTTCCGGCCATGGCGTCCTCGCTTCCGTGGACCGCACCCGATCAATCGAGGGTACGGGCAACCTCACGGATTTCGAAACACTCGATCATGTCGCCTTCCTGGATATCCGAGTAATTCTCGAAACCCATGCCACATTCGTAGCCCTCGCGAACTTCCTTCACCTCATCCTTGAAGCGGCGCAGCGTCTTCAGCGCCCCTTCGTGGATCACGACATTGTCACGCAGCAGGCGTACGCTGCAGCCACGCTTGATAATGCCTTCGGTAACCATACAGCCGGCAACCTTGCCAATCTTGGAGACACCGAATACCTGGCGGATCTCGGCATAGCCGATGAAGTCTTCCTGCGTATCCGGGCTGAGAAGGCCACTCATGGCCGACTTCACCTCGTCGATCAGCTCATAGATGATCGAATGATAGCGGATTTCCACGCCGTCACGCTTGGCAAGGTCTCGTGCCTGCGGGATGGCGCGCACATTGAAGCCGATGGCAAGCGCGTTCGAGGCCACGGCCAGCGAGATGTCGGATTCGCTGATCGCGCCGACACCTGCCGACAGGATGCGGACCTTCACCTGGTCGGTGCCAAGCTTTTCAAGTGCCACCCGAATGGCCTCGAGCGAGCCGTGCACATCTGTCTTGATGACGATCGGCAGTTCTTCCGCCTCACCGGCGGCAATGGCCGAGAGCATCTGTTCAACCGACCCTCTGGCACCACGCGCGGCTTCACGATCCCTGATCTGGCGCGTGCGGTATTCGGCAATTTCGCGGGCCCGCGCCTCGGATTCGACAACCACGCAGTTGTCCCCGGCCATCGGTGTTCCGTTCAGGCCGAGAATCTCGACAGGCTGGCCCGGGCTTGCTGTCTGCAGCTTCTGGCCACGGTCATCGAGAAGCGCGCGCACACGGCCGCTTTCCGCACCGATAACCAGAATATCGCCCTGCTTCAGCGTACCACGCTGAACCAGCAACGTTGCTACCGAACCGCGGCCACGCTCGACCTTTGCCTCGACGACGACACCGTCAGCCGGACGGTCAGGATTGGCTGTCAGCTCGAGCAGCTCGGACTGCAGCAGGATGGCTTCCTCGAGCTTGTCGAGGCCCTGGCCGGTCAGCGCCGAAACATCGACGCACAATACGTCACCACCAAATCCCTCGGTGATGATTTCATGCTGAAGCAGGTCATTGCGAACACGCTGTGGATCGGCACCTGGCTTGTCGCATTTGTTGACAGCGACAATCACCGGACACCCGGCGGCCTTGGCATGGTTGATGGCTTCGATGGTCTGCGCCATCACCGAGTCATCCGCGGCCACGACAAGAATCACGATGTCGGTGATATCGGCACCACGCGAGCGCATCTCGGTAAAGGCCTCGTGGCCCGGGGTGTCGATGAATGTGATCGTGTTGCCGGCCTGCGTCTTGATCTGGTAAGCGCCGATATGCTGGGTGATGCCTCCGGATTCGCCTGCGGCCACATCGGTGCGCCGGATGGCATCAAGAAGGCTTGTCTTGCCGTGGTCGACATGGCCCATAACCGTAACCACAGGTGGCCGCGGCTTCAGGCTTGCCGCTTCATCCTCGGCACCTTCAAGGCCGATTTCGACATCGGATTCGGAAACGCGCTGGACCCGGTGGCCGAATTCCTGCGCGATCAGCTCGGCGGTTTCGCCGTCGATGGTCTGCGCGGCGGTGGCCATCACCCCGAGCTTCATCAGCTCCTTGACGACATCGGCTGTGCGCTCGGCCATACGGTTGGCAAACTCGGCCACAGAAATGCTGTCCGGAACAATGACGTCACGAACCTGCTTGACCTGCGGCTGCTGGTCTTCCCGCATCCGCGCCTTTTCACGCTGGCGTCGCACCGAGGCCAGCGAACGCTGCCGGCGCTGGTCATCACCCGACAGCGCCTGCGTGATCGTCATCTTGCCGGACTGACGGCGGCCCGGCCCGTCACGGCGCGGTGCGGCCGGGCGGCGGGATGGCATCTCTTCCACCTGACGGCGGCGACGGGCAAACGGATCGCTTCCCGGCTCGCTCGAAGGGGCCGGGGTGGCAGCGGCCGGACGCGCGCTTGCGGCGCGGCGGGCATTGGCCTCGCTGTGTTTCTTGGCCTCTTCCTCGCGGCGGCGCTCTTCCTCGGCCTCGATTTCACGAAGCTCGGCAAGTTCAGCCGCACGACGTGCCTCGGCCGGGCTGAGCGGCTCGGCGGGCGCAACGTCGTCTGCAGGGGCTGCCTCGGAGACCGCCTCAGCGGCAGCAGCATCTTCAGTTGCCGGCTGTTCGGTGCCAGGCTGTCCGGCGACGGGCTGTCCGGCGCTAGGCTGTTCGGCGCCAGGCTGTTCGGCACCGTCACCTGCTGCCGGCGCGGCCGCTGCCGGCTTTTTCATGCCCTCCTGAAGGGCACGAACGCGGGCGGCGCGTTCCTGCGCGGTCAGCTTGTCATCAGCCTCCGCGATGGGTGCCGGAGCCGGGGCTGTATCGGGTGCAGTCTGCGGCGGTGCGGCAACGGGATCGGCTTTTGGCGTGGCGGCGCGATGCGGCGCAGCCGGGGCGCGCTTGCGGCGCACCTCGACCTGCACAGTGCGGCGACCGGCGCCGCCGGTGTTTGCCCGTGCCTGGCCGGCTTCAAGACCACCGAGTGTCAGCCTGCTGCCTGAGAGGCTGAGTTTTTTCGATTTGCCACTATCTTCGTTCATTCCGAACCCTTTCCCGACGACACGGCCCTGACGGCCCGATCGCCTTTACGCGCTGTGTGATACACTGGTATCACCCAGCCTGACAAGCAGAAGACCAAGAAAAGCCCTCAAGTCTTGTCAGCTCACGATGCAGATTTTCTGCCGGTTTTGCCTTGCCGCCACCGCGGATTCCAGCAAAGGCGAGGCTGTCTCGACCAAACAACTGGCCAAGTTCCTCTGCGGTCAGAAGGCGGCTTGTCCATTCCACCCCCAACCGCGACTGCAATTTCGCCAATTCCCGCGATGACGCATCTGGCGCCGCCATCAGCCCAGCGAACCCTTCGGTATCAGCCGCCAGCTTGCCAGCCCCGCCAATCATGCCGCCCGAGCGGCGGGCCATGCCGGCTGCCGCCAGCACACGTTTGCGCATCAGGCCGGCGATCTGTGTGATCTCCGCCTCGACATCTCCAAACGTCACGCCAATACGTTTTGTCAGCAGGTTCTTTGCTGCCACCTTGCGCAGATTTTCCGCGCTATTCCCGACCCAGACACCACGACCCGGGAGCTTTTCGGCAAGATCGGCGACAGCATAGCCATCTGGTCCGGCAACAAACCGGATCAGCTGGTCACGCGGCAGGTTCTGCCCGGACAGGATGCAGGTGCGATCCGTCATGCCACGCCCCGACCATGACTCTAGCTGGCCACCGGCTCATCGCCGGTGGTGGCTTCGCCGGCGTCATCCGCCGGGGCCGCTTCAGAGTCCTGCGGTTCGTCGTCGAACCAGTGGGCACGGGCCGCCATGATGATGTCACCTGCCTCTGTGTCGTCCTCAAGCCCATGCTCCGACAACAGCGCGACAAGCTCCTCGCTGTCGAGATCGGCAAGGTCATCAAGAGACAGCACACCGCCCTCGGCAAGCTTCAGCATCATCCCGAGGCTGATATATTCAAAATTGCGAAGATCATCAGCGACCTTCAACCCGTCGAGCGCCTCATTGATGCGTTGCGCCTCACGTTCAACAAACTCGACAGCACGCGCCTGAAGCTCCTCGGCGATGCCTTCGTCAAATCCCTGAATCGTGGCAAGCTCCTCGATCGGGGTCTCGGCAATCTCCTCAGGAAGGACAAACCCCTCTGCAACAAGAAGATGCGCAATCACATCATCGATGTTCAGCGCCTCGATAAAGCGGGTCGAGCGGGTCCGGAACTCTTCCTGACGGCGCTCTGATTCCTCGGCCTCGGTCAGAATGTCGATGTACCAGCCGGACAGCTGCGAAGCGAGGCGGACATTCTGGCCACGACGGCCAATGGCAAGGCTGAGCTGGTCATCAGGAACAACGACCTCCATCCTGCCAGCCACCTCGTCCATCACCACCTTGGCCACTTCGGCAGGTGCCAGCGCATTCACCACAAAGGACGCCGGCTCCTCGATGAAGGGAATGATCTCGACCTTCTCGCCCTGAAGCTCACCAACAACAGCCTGAACACGGCTGCCGCGCATACCAACGCAGGCGCCGACCGGGTCAATCCCCGGGTCCTTCGACAGCACGGCAATCTTGGCGCGGCTGCCAGCCTCGCGGGCAACGCCCTTGATCTCGATGATGCCGTCATAGATTTCCGGCACTTCCTGGGTGAACAGCTTCGCCATGAATTCGTTACAGGCGCGCGACAGGAAAATCTGCGGGCCACGCGGCTCCTCGCGCACATCGATGATGTAGGCACGCACACGGTCGCCCTGGCGCAGGTTTTCGCGCGGAATCATCTCCTCGCGGCGAATCACCGCCTCGGCACGGCCTAGATCGACGGTGATCGAATAGCTCTCGGCCCGCTTCACAGTGCCGACAACAATCTCGCCGACACGGTCCTTGTATTCTTCAAACTGACGGGCACGCTCGGCGTCACGCACCTTCTGCGAGATCACCTGCTTCGCCGTCTGCGCAGCAATCCGGCCAAACTCGATCGGCGGCAGCGACTGTTTCCAGAATTCACCTGCGGCCAGCGGCGGCGATTGTTTGGCGCCTTCCTCGACGCTCATCTGGGTTGCGTCATCCTCAACCTCTTCAACCACCTCGATCCAGCGCTCCAGCGTGATCGAGCCGCTCTTGCGATCGATCATCGCCCGGATGTCACGGTCAAGACCGTATTTGGCGCGGCCTGCCTTCTGGATGGCCTCTTCCATCGCCAGCATGACCTCTTCGCGGTCAATCGACTTTTCACGTGCCACCACATCGGCGACCTGGATCAGCTCCAGACCTGGGATCGATGATGTATCCATTGCTTCTCTACCTGCTCTCTTGCTGGTTCAAACCTGTGTGTCAGGCTGGGCCGTTAGGCCGGTCCGGCCTGCTGGCGTGCCTTCGCCTCGCGTATAAAAATCTCGGTCGGGTCGATGCGCGCCGAATCAATCTCGTCAAAGCTGAAGGCAAACCGCCCGAAACTTGTCTCGAGGACAATCTTGCCATCCTCATCAAACCCGGCAAGCCGGCCATTGAACCGCTTGCGGCCATCGAGCATGAACCGGAGCGTGATCTTGGCAAGCTCGCCAGCGAACCGCTCATAATCCTCGACCCGGGTCAGCGGCCGATCGATGCCGGGTGAGCTGACCTCCAGCGTATAGGCATCCGAGATCGGGTCCTCGACATCGAGAAGTGCTGCCACATGCCGGCTCACACTCTCGCAATCCTC
>NTKV01000020.1 GCA_002457745.1 SAR116 cluster bacterium MED-G06
CAGGCGCTTGCCGCGCTGGCTGCCGAGCTTGGCGTCGCCGAGCGGGTCAGGTTCCTTGGATGGCAGGAGGATCCGCAGGCGGTGATTCGCGGTGCCGACCTGTTTGTCTGCCCGTCACGGCATGAACCTTTTGGCAATGTCATTGCCGAGGCGATGGCCTGCGGCAAACCGGTGATCTCGACAAGCAGCCATGGGGGCACGGAACTGATCGAGGATGGCGTGAACGGTGTGCTGGTGCCGGTCGATGATGCCGGTGCAATGGCCGACGCGATGCGTCAGATCACCGGTGACAAGGCCCTTGCCGGACGGCTCGCCGCTGCCGGGCGGTCCCACTGGCAGAAGACGCTGTCGCCGGCACAGGTGACCGCGGACTGGATCGCATTTCTGGCGAAGGTGGCAGGCTGATGTGCGGTATCGGCGGCTATTTCCTGCGGCCCGGCGGCACCGCTCCGGCGGACATTCTCGACCGCATGCAGGCGGCACTGGCACATCGCGGACCGGATGGCAGCGGACGTTACACTGACGCGGTGACCGGACTGGTCCATACCCGCCTGTCGATTGTTGATCTGGCGAAGGGCGCCCAGCCCTTCATTGCCTCGAACGAGGACGGCGGAAAGGTCCTCATCGCCAATGGCGAGATCTACAATCACAGCGCGCTGCGCGAAAGTCATTGCCAGGGCTACAGCTTCACCTCGGGATCCGATTGCGAAACGATGCTTGCGCTGTGGGCGCGCCATGGCAATCAGGCATTGCTGCGCCTTCGCGGCATGTATGCCGCCGCGCTCTACGACCCGGAAGGTGGCGAGGCGGTGCTGATTCGCGACCCGTTCGGGATCAAGCCTCTGTACATATGCGAGACCGGGGATGGCATTTTCTTCGCCTCGGAACAGGGCGCACTTCGGGCTGCCGGCATCGGCAAGGCGCGCCCGGACGCGCTCCACGCCGGCTGCATCATCGACCGGCAATTCGCGCCGGATGACCTGCCGGCCTTTGCCGACATCCGCCGCCTCGCCCCGGGCGAGATGCTGTCCATCCGCGAAGGGCGTATTGTCGAGAGCCGCCGCGACACACCTCTCGATACGGCAACCCGCCTCACAGACGGCACTCCCGAGACCTTCCAGCAACAGCTTCAGGACAGCGTCGAGGCGCATCTGATGGCGGATGTGCCGCTGGGACTGTTCTTTTCCGGCGGTGTCGATTCCAGCGCGATTCTCGCGGCAATGTCCGACCTGCGGCACCGCGACGGATCCGCCGCGCCACTCCTGACCTATACAGTTCGGTTTGACCGCGGCGGCGATGACGAAACCGCCACAGCACGCGAGATCGCCACCGGTGAAGGCGCCGAATTTGTCGATGTTCCCTATGGCAAGACGGATTTTCTGGCGGATGCCGGGCTGGCGGCGCTGGCCTGCGATGATGCGGCAGCCGATTACGCCATCCTGCCAACCTTGCATCTGGCGCGGCGCGCTGTCCGCGATGTAAAGGTGGCCCTGTCAGGCGAGGGCGGTGACGAGTTTTTTGGCGGCTATGGCCGCTATCGCGCCGGGCTTCGCGCCGTCGGGGCAAAATTCCCGACACGCCCCGGGGCAGCGCTTCGCAGCGGCGTGCTTCGCGGTGATGTGGCCAGCCGGCTGATGGCGCGCTACAGCTCTGACGCGGCACGGATGCCGGGGCTTATGACCAGGCTGACGGACCGCGATGCCGCACTCGCCTCCTTGCAGCGCCATGACATAGATGACTGGCTTCCGAACGACCTTCTGATCAAGCTCGACAGATGCCTGATGCGGCACGGGCTGGAGGGCCGCACCCCCTTTGTCGACAGGATGATGTCTGCCTACGGGTTCCGGTTGCCGCATGATGCGAAGATCGGACCTGGCGGGGGCAAATATATCGTCAAGACATGGCTGGAATCGCGCCTTCCGGCAAGCCGCCCCTTTGCCCGCAAGCGCGGCTTTACTGTGCCTGTCGGAGACTGGATCGCCGAAGAGGCAGAACAGCTGGCGCCGCTGGTGGCGGCACAGCCCGGGATCGAAGCGGTGATGAAGCCCGAGGATGCGCGCGCTGTGATCGCCGGGGCACAGGGCCGCGGCGGGCTACTCGCCTGGCGGGTGCTGTTCTATGCGCTGTGGCACCAGGTCCATATAGGCGGTGTTGATCCGCACCAGCCCCTTGCCGACATTCTGGCAACGCGCGGATAGGCGCTAGGCTTCCGCGCTGTCCACAGGCAGCGCCGTGGTGAACTTGATCTCCTCCATCGCGAAGGACGAGGACACATCGGTCAGCTGCACCTTGCCGATGAGGTTGCGGTAGAAGGCGTCATAGGCGGCCATATCAGCCACCACCACACGCAGCAGATAATCAACCT
This sequence comes from SAR116 cluster bacterium MED-G06, assembly GCA_002457745.1. GTDB lineage: Bacteria > Pseudomonadota > Alphaproteobacteria > Puniceispirillales > Puniceispirillaceae > UBA8309. The sequence goes on from NTKV01000020.1 coordinate 2,366, forward strand.
CGCCACTCATCCGGTAGAACTCCACCACCTCGGGCATGTCAGAGATCATCGTCGCGAAATTCTGCAGCCAGTCGGCATTGTGCTGATCGGTGCGGACTGCGACAAAGACCGACATGCCGACACCGATTTTCTGCGAATCGAGAAGCGCCACCCGCTTGCGGATGACACCCGTCTCCTCAAGCCGCTGGATGCGACGCCAGCAGGGTGTCACCGACAGCCCGACCTTGCGCGCCACCTCGGCAACCGGTTGCGCGGCATTGTGCTGAAGAAGGGCGAGGATCTTTCGATCAGTTGCATCCATTACGGCCATGCCGGACGTCCTTGCTGTGAAAGTCAGGTTTGTGAGCCTTTGAATCACCACAGGCTTCACAAATTCATTCCCGCACCAGACATATTCGGCAAAATATTTCTTTGCAACTCTGAAATGGCCAAGCCTTTTGGGATTTTTTGCCAGATTCCCAACGTGAAGAAGCATGGCTTGATTTTGCCGGGGGCTGGCGGCAAGGTCGCCGGCATGACAGAGGATCTGATTTCACAGCCGCAGCCCCGGCTTCTCGCCGCCGCCGACTGGGGTGATTATGAGCTGATCGACAGTGGCGACGGACAGAAGCTGGAGCGCTTTGGCCGGTACCGGTTCGTTCGACCGGAGCCGCAGGCCATGTGGGCACCACGCCAACCGGCAGAAAGCTGGCAGGCGGACGGACGCTTTGTTCCCGGCCAGGGGCGCGAGGATGACGAGGAAGGCGGCGGCTGGACGCTGTCGCCTGATCTTCCCGACAGCTGGCAGGTCGGCTATGACGGGCTGCGGTTTCTGGCGCGCCCGACACCATTTCGTCATCTGGGGTTCTTTCCCGAACAGGCCCCGCACTGGCGCTGGTGCGCGGCGCAGATTGACCGGTTTGCCGCAACGCACGGACGGCCACCGCGGATCCTGAATCTGTTTGCCTATTCCGGCATTGCCAGCCTTCACGCCGCCCAGGCTGGCGCCGAGGTCACCCATGTCGATGCCAGCAGGAAGGCCATCGCGCAGGCGTTCGAAAACCGCGATACCGCCGGCATGGAGGACGCTCCGATCCGGTTCATTACCGAGGATGCAAGCCGATTTGTCGAGCGCGAGATCAGGCGCGGGCGAAGCTATGACGGCATCATCCTCGATCCGCCGAAATACGGGCGTGGCCCAAAGGGCGAACGCTGGCGGATCGAGAGCGATCTGGTGCCGCTTCTTCAGGGATGCCGGCAGATTCTCTCCGAAAACCCGCGTTTCCTGCTGTTGACCATCTATGCCATCCGCGCCTCGTCACAGGCTGCGCATTACGCGTTGTCGGGTATCATGGAGGGTGCCGGCGGTGCCGTTTCGTCAGGCGAGCTTGTCAGCGTCGAATCGCAGCCCGACCCGCGGGTGATCAGTCAGGCAAATTTTGCCCGCTGGACGGCCGAAGGGGCATAGGCCGGCACACAAGACCAGCGCACAGCAACGGCTCAGCCATCTTCCGGCGGATTCGCCTGGCGAAGCGCCTCATAGAGGGTGATCCCTGTCGCCACCGCCAGATTCAGCGAATCCGAACGGCCCAGCATCGGCATCCGCACCAGCTGTGTGCAAGCCTGCATCAGCGCGTCGGTCAATCCAGCCTGCTCATTCCCCATCAGCAGGATCAGGGGGCTGCCATAATCGGCGCTGCGGTAATCACGGCTTGCCGGCAACGCCGTGCCAATGACCTGCCCGGGCCAGCCCGCTGCCAGTGTCAGGAACTCCGCCTCCGACATCGCCGCCAGCTCGACATTGAACACCGCCCCCATCGAGGCCCGCACCGCCTCGACAGAGTAGGGGTCTGTGCAGTCGCCAATCAGGATCACCCCGCGCGCGCCGGTGGCATCTGCGGTGCGCATGATGGTGCCAAGATTGCCAGGATCGCGCACCCGGTCGAGCGCAATCCAGCATCGTTCGGGGTCAGGGGTAATGGCATCAGCATCCCGCCAGCGTTGCTCGAAAGCACCGAGCACCATCTGCGGATTGTCTTTCCCACTGATTCGCGACAGCAGCGATTCGGTCATCGGCAGCGCCCGCCCACCATCACGGGCCAGCGCCTCGAGAAGCGGGCGTACCATGCGGTCCTGCCCCCGCCCGTCGAGAAAGGCAAGGCGATGAAGTCGCCAGCCAAGCGCCACCGCCTCGGTGCAGATTCGCATGCCTTCGGCAAGAAACAGGCCGGTCTGGCGGCGAAATTTGCGCTCATGAAGCGACCGGAGGCGTTTGACCTCGGCATTTCCGGCGCTGGTGATCGGGTCTGGAAGCGGTATGCTCATGAGCCCTGTCCTAGCAAAAAGCCGCACAAGGCCCAAATTTTTTGTTTCATTTGCGACTTTTTCCATCGTACAAATCCAGAGGAACGGAGAACGGCCACCATGCCATTCGCGCCGGCGCTGGCCGGTGGACGGGGAACAAACGATATGAGCGTGCAGACCATCAAGTCATTGCTTCAGCATGACGACAGCGCGTCACCGCAGCGAATCGGTTTCCTGCTTCTCAATGATTTCTCGATGCTGGCCTTTGCCTCGGCCATCGAGCCGTTGCGCTCGGCGAACCGGCAGAGCAACCGGAACTTCTACGAATGGGTGATTGCCAGCCCGACAGGCGAGCCGGCTGTCGCCAGCAACGGCGTCGAGGTGGCGTCGCATGGCGACACATCGGTTCTGCAGGATTGCCGCATGGTCTTTGTCTGCGCCGGCGTCAATGTTCGCAAGAACACCGATCGCAATGTCCTCAACCTCGTGCGGCGGCTTGACCGCAACGGCGCGGTGATCGGCGCGATCTGTACCGGCACCTATGTGATGGCGGCGGCCGGGCTTCTTGATGGCCGGCGGTGCACAATCCACTGGGAGAATATTGACGGCCTGGCCGAGGAATTCCCCGAGCTCGACATCACCAATGACCTGTTCGAGGTCGATGGCACCCGCGTCACCTGTTCCGGGGGCACCGCCTCGCTGGACATGATGCTGAACCTGATTGCGCAGTCGCATGGCAGTGCGCTCGCCGCCGAAGTCTCAGACCAGTTCATCCATGACCGCATCCGCGAGCCTACCGACCGCCAGCGGATGGAGCTTCGCTCGCGCCTTGGCGTCAGCCACCCCAAGCTTCTGGCGGTGGTGAAGACGATGGAGGACAATCTGGAAGAGCCGCTGGCACAGACCGACATTGCGCGGATGACGAACCTCTCGACACGCCAGCTGGAACGGCTGTTCCGCAAATATCTGAACACCACGCCAACCCGCTATTACCTCAATCTGCGGCTGGCGCGGGCCCGGCACCTTCTGCGCCAGACCTCGATGTCGATCCTGTCGGTGGCGCTTGCCTGCGGATTTGTCTCGGCCTCGCATTTCTCGAAATGCTACCGCGAATGCTATGGCCGCACGCCCCGCGCGGAGCGGGCCCCGGGCTAGACGCCCCCGCCTCAGCCAGCCGCCGCCTTGATCGCCGTCAACATGCTGGCAAGACCGGTCTTGCGGGTCGGCGAGAGGTGTGAATCAAGCCCGATCTCGGACAGGAAATTCGCCTCGGTGTCCCGAATTTCCTCTGCCGTTCGTCCGGAATAGACCCGCAGAAGAAGCGCAATCAGCCCCTGGACGATGGCGGCGTCGGAACCGGCGTGAAAGGTAATCTCTCCATCATCGGTCTCGGCTGCGAAATGCACCACCGACTGGCAGCCGCGCAGGCGGTAATCCTCGCTGGCATAATGCGGTGGCAGAGGCGGCACACGACGGCCAAGATCAATCAGCAGCTGATACCGGTCTTCCCAGTCATCAAGAAAGCTGAATTCGTCGATGATTTCGCTGGCGGCTTCGGTTGCACGGTTCATGGTCAGGCATCCTGTTGACGAAAATAGAGACGGACGGCAATGGCAGCCGGCAATTGCAGACGGTGCCGCGCGATCAGGCACTGGCTGCGATATTGCGTCGCCGAGCCAGAAGATCAAGAAGGCGGCTTGCCGCATCGGTGGATCTGGTGCCGGGCGGGAACACCGCGGCGGCGCCGGCCCTGGTCAGCGCGGCGACATCACCTGGCGGGATCACGCCACCAACAACAAGTTCGATATGGCGGCCCTCACCGGCATCAAGCCGCTTGCGCAGTGCCGGCACCTGGCTGAGATGCGCCGCCGCCAGGGTGGAAATTCCGACAGCATCAACATCTTCTGCCACGGCCATTTCATAGACCTCGTCGGGGCTGGCGAAGAGCGGCCCGATTGTCACCTCGAAGCCGATATCAGAAAAAGCCGAGGCAATCACCTTCTGGCCGCGATCATGACCATCCTGGCCTAGCTTGGCCACAAGAAGGCGTGGCGCGCGGCCGGTTGCGGCGATGAAAGCCTCGACACGGTCGCGCAGAATACCAAGCTCGGCATCCGCTTTCATGCGGGCTTTCCAGACACCCTTTACGCCCCTGATCTCGGCCTTGTGGCGTCCCCAGACACGGCTCAGCGCCTCCGACATCTCACCCACTGTGGCCCGCGCGCGGGCCGCCTCGATGGCAAGGGGCATCAGGTTGGCGGTTCCTGCCGCGGCTTCCGACAGGGCATCCAGCGCTGCGGCCACCCGGGCGGCGTCACGTTTGCCCCGAATGTTCCTGAGGCTGGCGATCTGCTGCGCGCGCACCTGGCTGTTGTCGATGCGGCGGATATACACCTCTTCACTGCCGTCTGTCCGGGCTGGCGGCTGGTGGCTGTTCACCCCGACAATCTGGCGGCGGCCAGAATCGATCTCCGCCTGCGAGGCTGTCGCCACCTCCTCGATGCGAAGCTTTGGCACGCCGGCCTCGATGGCGGCGGCCATGCCACCAAGCGATTCCACCTCGGCAATATGGCCACGGGCGCGGCGCACCAGCCCCTGGGTCAGCTGTTCCAGAAGGTAGGCGCCACCAAGCGGGTCGATGACATGCGCCATGTTGGCCTCACCCTGAAGATGCAGCTGCGTGTTGCGGGCGATGCGCGCCGCATGGTCGGTTGGCAGCCCCAGCGCCTCGTCAAGCGAATTGGTGTGAAGTGACTGTGTGTGGCCAGCCACGGCGGCGCTGGCCTCGATGCAGGTGCGCGCGACATTGTTGAACACATCCTGCGCCGCCAGCGACCATCCCGAAGTCTGGCAATGCGTGCGCAGCATCAGCGATTTCGGGTCCTTCGGGTCGAAATGCGTCTTCATCATCTCGGCCCACAGAAGCCGCGCGGCGCGCAGCTTCGCCACCTCCATGAAATACTGCATGCCATTGGCAAAGAAGAAGGACAGGCGCGGCGCAAACCCGTCGACATCAAGCCCGGCAGCCACCCCGGCCCGCACATATTCCAGCCCGTCGGCAAGCGTGTATGCCAGCTCCAGGTCATTCGAGGCACCAGCCTCCTGCATATGGTAGCCCGACACCGAAATGAAATTGAATTTCGGCATCTCGGTGGCGCAGTAGGCGAAGATGTCCGAAATGATCCGCATCGAGGGGGTTGGCGGGTAGATGTAGGTGTTGCGCACCATGAATTCCTTCAGAACATCGTTCTGAATGGTGCCGGCAAGCGCTGCCGGAGCGACCCCCTGCTCCTCGGCGGCGGTTATGAACAGGGCCAGAACCGGCATCACCGCGCCATTCATCGTCATCGAGACCGACATACGGTCGAGCGGGATGTCACGGAACAGCACCGCCATGTCGGCGATCGAGTCAATCGCCACCCCGGCCATGCCGACATCGTCAGCCACCAGCGGATTGTCCGAATCATAACCGCGATGTGTTGGCAGGTCGAAAGCCACCGACAGCCCCATCTGACCAGCAGCGAGGTTGCGGCGGTAAAAGGCGTTCGATTCCTCGGCGGTGGAGAAGCCGGCATATTGCCGGATCGTCCAGGGGCGGGTCGCATACATGGTGGCGTAGGGACCGCGAAGGAACGGGGCGATCCCGGGAAGCCCGGCCGCCACTGCCGCCTGTGCCGCCGGATCAGGCATCGCCAGTGGCGGAATCTCGATGCCTTCATCACTCATCCGTGCCGGCGGCAGGTTATCAGCCTGCAGGGCACGGCTGGCAGGAAGCGATATCCGGCTGAAATCGGGAAATGTCATGCCGTACCTCCCTTGCTGCCGATCATCTCTTCCAGACATCCGAGTCTGTCACCGCTGTCGAGGATGGACGCTGCCGCCCGAAAGCTGCCGGCGGCAAGCCCGTGCGGCACGGCTGTCATCCCGCAACCGATAACCACGTCAGGACGCGCCGCGGTGATGGCCTCGGCCTCGTCGGCGCCAAGGATCACCGGCTGCAGGCCAGCCATGGCAAGAAGCCGGCGCATGGCACGTTCCTCACCTGCCGCGCTGTCACTGGCCCCGCGCAAGATCAGCAGTCGCGGCGGGCTCGCCAACGCCGTGCGGCGCAGATGTTCCACGATGGCCGCCGGCCGGCTTATTCCGGCGAATTCCGCATTTGCATCCGGCACCGGCCCGGCGACAGGCTGCAGGGTCACGCCAAGAAGATCGCTGTCGCCAGCACGAAGACGCTGCTCGCGACGCGCAGACGCCGCTTTGGCCTGGCCTTCGATCATGCCGCTGTCGATGGCATCTGCCAGTCCGCCAGCAGCCTCGATTGCCTGAAAAGCGGCCCAGCCGGCAGTGGCCAGATCCTCGGTCCGCTGCTCGATGAAAGGGGATCCGGAAGCGGGATCCAGGCTTGCCGACAGACCCGACTCCGCCATCATCATCACCTGCACCAGCCGCGCCGTCCGCTGGCCAGCATCACTCTCTCCGGTCAGCAGGTCATGGCCGAAACCTGTCATCAGGTCGGCCCCGCCAATCGCCCCGCCAAGAAGGGCTGTGGTGGTGCGCAGCATGTTCACCTCGGCATCCAGAAGCGACATCATCCGCAATGAGGCATAGCCACCAAGGACAAGGGGCGTTGGCGCAATCCCACAGGCTGATAACAGCCCGTCCCATAACCGTCGCATCGCACGGCAGGCTGCCACGCCGGCAAAACTGTCGGCCGGCAGCGCCAGACGGACGGACGCCCGGCTGGCAATGTCGCCGGCATTGAGGCCTGCGGAGTCAGCGCCGCGCAGCATCGCGGCAAGCCCGGCAGTGATCAGCCCCAGTTCCTGCGCCGCTGTCAGGCCGCGATTGTGCCAGGACCAGCCATCCACGCGGAACAGACGGTGCGCCGCCGGGGCCTCGGCATGAAGCGCCAGCCCGGCAGCAAGCGCATGAAGCGGGTCAAGACCAAGATCAATGTCCAGAAGGCCGGCATCGTCCCCCCGCTCCGACGCCAGCGCCATGAGCGTGTGGTAATGGTCTGGCGTAGCCGCATCGCCCTCGAAGCCGATGCCGATGGCCGGCAGAACGACACCCTCAAGCTGTGCTGCCAGAGCGCCGGTATCGGCCGTCCGCAGCAGCAATGCGGTGGCACCATTCTCCAGCACCGCGCGGCACTGCGCCGATGTGGCATCGCCCGGCATCGGCTGGCAGACATGCCAGCCTGCGGTGAGGCGGCGCGCCGGATCAGCGGGAAGAAACTGTGTGGTGGTGTCATCCGAAGCAACCGGATAGAGGGCAGCCGTCACCAGACCATCCTCATCAATCCGGTCAAGGCTGTCAGGGGCGGCGCCCTTCAGGATCCGCCGCGCCATATCGGTCCATTGCGCCATGCTGGCAGCGCCGAATTCCGCTTCGTTGATTGTCATGCCCATCGGTTTCATTCTCATGCTTGCCGGGCTATAGTTCCGGCAGGTCGCCGCCTGGCGCGCAGACAACTCAAGGATAGCCAATGCCGGGCGCCAATGCCACACCTGTTTCCCCGTCGGTCGGTGGCTGGAACGGCGCTGACCGGCTGTGTCTCGGATTGCTTTTCACAATCACGATCCTGCGCTGCTTTGCGCTCGTCGCCAGTCCGCTGGAGCTTGGCGTCGACGAAGCACAATACTGGCTCTGGGGCACCACATTCGATTTTGGCTATTACACCAAGCCCCCCCTGACAAGCTGGATCATCGCGCTGGCACACGGCATGTTAGGCCATCATGAATGGGCCGTGCGGATGCCGGCCCCCCTGCTGCATCTCGCAACATCCCTGGTGCTGTGGCGCGCGGCGATCTGGTCGGTTGATGGCGCGGCCACTCTCGCCCCCTCGACCGCGGCGCTGCATGCCGGCCGGCTGGCGGCGATCCTGTGGATCAGCCTGCCGGCGGTGGGTGTCGGCAGCTTTGTCATGTCAACCGACACACCGCTGTTGCTGGGTTGGTCGGCCGGACTTCTCGGCCTTGTCGGTGTGCTGTCCGGACGGCTGGCACCGCGCTACGGCATGGCGCTTGCCGGGGCCGGCTTCGGTGCGGCGATGCTTGCCAAATATGCCGCGATCTACGGGCTGGCGGGGCTGGGGCTGTTCATGATCCTGATGCGTGCCCAAAGGAACAGCACCGCAATCACCCCGGGCGGCGTGCTGGTCTTTGCACTGGCGATGCTGATCGTGGCCAGCCCGAACATCCTGTGGAACCTGATGAACGAACTGGCGACAGTCCGGCATCTTGGCGACAACGCCAATCTCGACAGGCAGAGCTACAGCCTCGGTAACAGCCTTGGCTTTCTTGGCGCACAGTTTGCCACCGCCGGGCCGCTTGTCTTCGCGCTGATGTTCGGGGTCCTTCGGGCACGAAACCGCGATCCTGTCGACAGGTTGCTGCTCTGCCTGTCGGTGCCGGTGATCGCCGTGATCATGCTGCAGGCCTTTCTCAGCGAGGCAAATGCCAACTGGGCGCTGGCGGCGATGCCTGCGCTGGTGATCTGGCTGGCAAGATGGCTGGCCGGAGGGATGGCGGGAAGGATGGCCGGAGGGATGGCGACCGGGCGGCGATGGCTGGCGCTGGCGGCACCCGCGATCAATCTCTGCATCACTGCGGTGCTGCTGGCGGTCACAGCGGCCGGCACACTCGGACCACTGACACCACAATCCGACCCGCTTCGCCGGCTTCGCGGCTGGCAGGAGCTGGCAGCCGATACCAGCGATGTGCTGCGCCATCATCAGGCAACCACCGTCATCGCCGACCGACGGGCGTCAGCGGCGCTGTTGACCTGGCATTTCCATGGGCGCGGGATCGAGGTGCTGGTGCATGATGCCGATGGTGTTCCCACCAACCATTTCGAGCAGAATCTGGCCTGGACAGCACAACCGGCGCGGCGGCTGGTCATGCTTGACGGGCGCAACACGCCGCCTGAGATCGAGGGCATCATCTGGAGCGGGGGTGAACCTGCCCGCTCGAAGACAAAGATCAGCGCGCGACGCGACCGGGCCTTGTATCTTCACACCGGTGTCGAGACAGCCGACTAGATTTTCCCGGCTTTGGTGATTTTCGCGAAAACATCCAGCGTCGCCTTGCTGACATGGTGCTCGACACCTTCGGCATCCTCCTCGGCAATGCCCTGCGGCACGCCGATCGTCACCAGAAAATCACGGACAATCTGGTGGCGGGCGCGGCTGGCCTCGGCAAGCGCACGCCCGGCCTCGGTCAGGAAAATCGACCGGTAGGGTCTGGTCTCGACAAGGTTCTCGCGCTGAAGCCTGCGGATGATGGCATTCACGGTCGGGCTGGTCACGCCAAAGCGCGCCGCAAGGTCAACGGTGCGTGCCTCGCCTGTTTCGGCGATCAGGTCGGAAATCATCTCGACATAATCCTCGGCCACTTCGGACTGGTGGGCACGGCGAATCCGGTCGAATTTGGCGGCACTGTCGGCGACCGTCTCATGTGGCGTGCTGGAGGGCATGGGTGTTCCTGACGTGGTTCGCTGCAATCTATAAAGACTGTAAAGAAATTTAGCCACATCAAAATTTTTAGACATCTTTTAGATTGAATTCAAAGCAGCATCGCTTGGTGATGGGCCATGGCGCCGCAACCCTGTTGCACGGCCATGGCTTGTTGGATAAAGTCTGCGCCATCCGACACAGGCCATCCGACACAGGCCAACCGGTACAAGATGCCAAGGGAGCAGACCATGACAGACAGCAGCACCCAGACCGAACTCGAGGCGGCAGCGTTCCGTCGGCTTGTCTCGCATCTGCGCGAGCGCAACGACGTACAGAATATCGACATGATGAATCTTGCCGGTTTCTGCCGCAACTGCCTGTCACGCTGGTACCGCGAGGCGGCCACCGACAAGGGCATGGAGATGGATGACGCCGCCGCGCGCGACATCGTCTATGGCATGGACTATGCCGAATGGAAGGCGACGTACCAGACCGAAGCGACAGCCGAACAACGCGCCGCCTACGACAAGACCCACAAACACGACTGACCACCACCATCCGGATGGCCGCAACCGGCCGCGGGAGACACATTTCATGGCACTTATTCCTGGCAGCGGCGCTGGCGCCGAGCAGTTGACGCAATTCATCGAGCGCATTGAGCGACTCGAGGAGGAGAAACGCGCATTGATGGCCGACATCCGCGACGTCTACAGCGAGGCCAAAGGCACCGGGTTCGACCCGAAGATCATGCGCCAGCTGGTGAAGATGCGGGCCATGGACCGCGATCTTCTGCAGGAGCAGGACGAGCTCCTGACAACCTACCGTGCCGCTGTCGGGCTCGTCTGAGCCGGAGCCCCATCCCGGCATTCCACCCCGGAGCAAGACAGAATTGTCCCATTTCGCCACCAGACTGTCGGACGCCATCCACCGCAGCGGCACCCCGCTCTGCATGGGAATCGACCCGCATCCATCAATGATGCCGGCCCTGTTCGGCGATGCGCGCGAACCGGGAAGCGCCGCCACCATCCGCGCCATCGAGGATTTCACCCTGGCATGCCTCGACGCGGCGAAAGGCCGGGTCGCCGCGATCAAGCCGCAGGCCGCCTTTTTTGAGGCGCAGGGCCATGACGGCATGCGGGTTCTTGCCACGCTCGGGCGCGCCGCCATTGATGCCGGCATGCTGGTCATCATGGATGCCAAACGTAACGACATCGGCAGCACCAACGCCGCCTATGCCGACGCCTGGATCGGCCATGACGCCCCCTTTCCGTCGGACGCGCTGACGGTGAACGCCTTTCTGGGCATGGACACGCTGGAGCCGCTTCTGGCGCGCGCCGATGCCACAGGCGCGGGGCTGTTCGTGCTGACCCGCACCAGCAACCCCGGTGCCGGCGCCATTCAGGACCTTGATGTGGATGGAAAGCCGCTGTTCCACAGGCTTGCTGAACAGCTCGCACCACTTGCCGCGGCGCGGTGCGATTCGAACGGCGGATCGGCGCTCGGAATTGTGGCCGGCGCCACCTGGCCCGAAGACGCGAAGGCACTTCGCGCCATCCTGCCATCTTCGCCCTTTCTTGTGCCGGGGTTTGGCGCGCAGGGCGCCGGGCCTGCCGATGCGCTTGCCGGCCTGCAGCGAACAGATGCCGGATGGGATGGTGGGCTGATCAACAGCACACGCGGCCTGATCTTCCCGAAAGCCGCCGCCTCGGCCACCAGCACGGCATCCTGGCGGCAGGCCATTGACGACGCCGTCGAGGACAGCCGCACCGCCCTTGCCAGCGTCTGATGCGCTTGATCGGGCGTTAAACCTTTCCAGTTTCTTACCTTTGCTTCACGTCGCTGTGACCATGCGTTTTTGACCTTTTGTCCAGGGCTTAAACAGCTTCATCATTTCCTCGTTATGTGACGGCCAGAGTGGCGTCGCTGCATAGACTGGCAGGGCTGTGTCGCCATTTCGGCACCGTCCGGCAGGTGCTACGAGGTAGTGAAGATGACGAAGAGCGCAGCAGACGAAGTAGAGGTCAGCCAGGGTAATCTGGTCTGGTACAATGAACGGAAAGGATACGGGTTTGTCCGGATCGGCGAGGAAGAGGTGTTTCTTCATCGCTCGACGCTGGACCGGTTCGGTCTTGTGCGACTCCTTACCGGTGATGTTGTGACTGTATCGCTCAGCAACAATGAACATGGCCGGGTGATCAAGGACCTTCTGTCGGTCGAGCGGCCCTTGAACCCGGCACCGCCGGCAGCCGCCGAGCCGGAGGAGGGCGAGGTACGCGCCGTGGTGAAGTTCTTCAACGATCTTCGCGGCTACGGCTTCGTGACCACAGACGGTCTGGACGAGGATGTGTTCGTGCATTCGCGGGTGCTCAACGATTGCGGGTTTCATTCCCTGATCCAGGGGCAGAAGCTTCTGGTGAAAGTGGACAATTCCAGCCGCGGACTTCAGGTGAATTCGGTCCGCCTGCTGGCTGACTGAGCAGTCCGGCATTCCCCAGCCCAACTTTCCCTTTCGCATTACCGATTGCTGGAGCTAGGATCAATGGCACCAGAGCAACTGGTACCCGCCGGCCCGGTGTCGGCTTCACGCATCCGGAAAGCGCGGTCCAGAATGGCATCAACTTCATCCACCCTGCCAGCCGGCGGGCCTTGGCTACGAGTCCTGATCGTCGGCGCTGCCCTGGTCACGGTGACCTTTGGAATCCGCCAGGTGTTCGGCCTGTTTGTGGTGCCGATGTCGATGGCTCTCGACAGTGGTGTCCAGATGATCGCGCTTGCGATTGCGGTGCAGAATCTGGTCTGGGGGTTCTCCTCGCCATTCTTTGGTGCCCTTGCCGACAGGATCGGCGCCTGGAAGGTGGCGATGGTCGGGGCCGCGATCTATACCGGCGGTCTTTTATCCAGCGCTCTGATCGTCAGTCCCGGCGGCGTGTTTCTCGGCCAGGCGCTGATTGGTCTTGGCCTTGGCAGTGCCGGCATCTCGATTGCCCTTGGGGCTGTCGGGCGGGTGGTGCCACCAGAACGTCGGTCGATCGCCTTTGGTCTGGTGACAAGCTTCGGGTCATTCGGCCAGTTCGCGCTGTTGCCTGTCACGCAGATGCTGATCAGCGACCAGGGGTGGCAGATGACCTTGCTGATGCTGTCTTTCCTCACTGCCGCGATGATGGCCATGGCGCTTGGCATGCGGACCGCACCGCAGGCCCGCACCTCGGATATTGCCGAGTTGTCGACAGCCGATGCGCTGCGGGTGGCGGTGCGCAGCCGCGACTACATCCTTCTCACGGCCGGGTTTTTTGTCTGCGGACTGCAGCTTGTCTTCATCACCACCCATCTTCCGGTGTTTCTGTTCGACAACGGCGTTGATGCCAGCATCGCCAGTTGGGCGCTGGCGCTGATCGGGCTGTTCAACATTGTCGGGGCATTCGTCTGCGGTTGGCTTGGCGGCAAAGTGTCGAAGCGCAAGACGCTGGCGATTGTCTATCTTCTTCGTGGCGTCATCATGTGCAGCTTTTTCCTGTTGCCGGTCACGCCGGTGTCGGCGCTTGTCTTCGGCGCTGCGATGGGGCTGCTGTGGCTTGGCACGATTCCACTCACGAGCGGCCTGATCGTCACCTTCTTTGGCCCGAAACATCTCAGCATGCTGTACGGAATCGCCTTTGCCTCGCACCAGGTCGGATCCTTCGTCGGCTCCTGGCTTGGCGGCATCGTCTATGACATGACAGCCAGCTACAGCATCATGTGGTGGCTGAACGTCGCCGCAGCCCTGTTCGCGTTCGCCGTGAACTGGATCATCCGCGAAGAACGCGTGGCTATGTCGGCACAGCCGGTGGCTGCCTGACCCCGAACCGGGTCAGTGCTGCTCACCAAGCCAGCGTTCGGCATCAAGCGCCGCCATGCAGCCCATGCCGGCGGCCGTGACCGCCTGGCGGTAGATCTTGTCGACACAGTCACCAGCGGCGAACACGCCCTCGACCGAGGTGCGGGTGCCACCTGTCTCGGCGATGATATAGCCCTCATCATCAAGCTCCAGCGCGCCCTTGAAGGCGGCTGTCGACGGGTCATGGCCAATGGCAACGAACATGCCCTGCGCTGCGATCTCCAGATCATCACCGCCATCTGTCGAGGCCAGACGAAGACCGGTCACGCCGCTATCGTCGCCAAGCACCTCGGCAACGGTGCGGTTCCATTCTACCGAAATCTTCTCATGGCGAAGAAGCCGGTCCTGCATGATCTGTTCGGCGCGGAGCGAATCACGGCGATGCACCAGCGTCACCGATTTGCAGATATTCGCAAGGTAGAGAGCTTCCTCGACAGCGGTATTGCCGCCGCCGATCACCGCCACATCACGATCCTTGTAGAAAAATCCGTCACAGGTGGCACAGGCCGATACGCCGCGCCCGTTGAAGGTCTGTTCCGATTCCAGCCCAAGCCAGCGGGCAGAGGCGCCGGTGGCGACAATCACCGAGTCCGCGGTCATCTGGTCGCCCGAGTCAAGCGTCAGCCGGAACGGGCGGGTGCTGGCGTCGAGTGCGGTGACAATGTCATAGACCACGCGGGCACCGACATTTTCGGCCTGCGACTGCATCTCGGTCATCAGCCAGGGCCCCTGAATCACCTCGGCAAAGCCGGGGTAGTTCTCGACATCGGTGGTGATGGTCATCTGCCCGCCAGGCTGCAATCCGGCAATGATCACCGGCGACAGATTGGCACGCGCCGTATAGATGGCGGCTGTCAGGCCGGCAGCACCGGCACCGATGATGACAACTTTTTCATGGGTAGTGTTCGACATAAGGCAGGCTTTCTCGACTGGTCGTTTACAATGCAGGCGGACACCGGGACAGAATGTCCGGCGTCTCTTGTCAGGCCGTTGGTATCTGTATCAGGCCGTTGGTATCTGGTGAGCAGGGCACCTCTTTCGACGTGCCAAGTCAGGCATGTAATGGTAGCGTCCGCCCATGACCAAGCCAAGCCCGTTCATCCTGCCATACGCAGTAACCAGCCTAGTTTTTGTGCTGATTCTGGCCATGCTGTCCGCACCCCGGGCACAGGCTGATACACCAGCCATGCCGGCGCCGGATATGGAAGGGGTGAGCTGGCTTGCCGGAAGCGCAATGGAGGGCGGCATTCTGATCGGACGCCTCGATCCCGGACTGGAGATGACCCTGGGGGATGAGACGGTGCCGACCGCGACCGATGGCCATTTCATCATCGGGTTCCACCGTGACAGCGACACGCCACAACAGCTTACCGTCAGCGCGGCAGACGGCGCGCGCCGGCAGATCACCCTCACCGCCGGGCAACGCACCTATGATGTGCAGCGAATCGACGGGCTGAAGCGGGACCATGTTACGCCGCCTCAGGCCGTGCTCGACCGCATTTCAAGCGACTCCGCGGCGGTACGTACAGCCCGCGGCCGGCATGACGCCGGCAAGGGCAGCGGCGATTTCCTCGCCGGGTTTGACAGACCGGTATCCGGCCAGGTCACCGGCATCTATGGCAGCCAGCGGATCCTGAATGGCGCGCCGCGCCAGCCGCATTACGGTATCGACATCGCCGCCCCCCGTGGGACACCGGTAAAGGCACCAGCTGCCGGCCGCGTCACTCTGGTCCGCGATCTGTATTTTTCCGGATGGACGCTGCTGATCACCCACGGCATGGGGCTGAACGCGGCCTTTCTGCATCTGGACACGGTCGCCGTGACCGAGGGCGAGGAGGTGGCACGCGGCCAGGTGATCGGGACGGTCGGGTCTACCGGACGCTCGACAGGCCCGCATCTGGACTGGCGCCTTGACTGGCAGGGGCGGCGGCTCGACGCCGCGCTTGTCAGCGATCAGCTTGCCAGCCTTGCTGGCGGCAGCTAGACCGGATAAGGCAACAACCCGGACACAGCGCCATGGCACGCAGCATCTTCATCTTCGGACTTGGCTATGTCGGCAGGCCGCTTGGCCACAGGCTTGCCGCCGCCGGATGGCAGGTGCGCGGCACCACCCGCACCCCTTCCAGGCTGGCCGACGAGGCCGCAGCGGGCTGGCACATCCACAAATTTGCCGATGACCACCCGCTTGACGATGCCGATTCGGCACTTGCCGGGGTCGATGCGGTGGTCAGCACCATCACCGCCATCGGTGGCAGCGATCCCGTCCTTGACGCCCATGGCGACCTTCTGGCCGGCTTTGACGGCTGGAGCGGCTATGTCTCGGCCACCTCGGTCTATCCGGACCAGCCGGACGGCTTCTGCTTTGAGGACACACCCACCGGGCCGGCGACGGCGCGTGGTCGCGCCCGCGTCGAGGCCGAAGATCGCTGGCTGGATGTAACCGGGGCAGAAATTTTCCGGGCTGCGGGAATCTATGGTCCGGGCCGAAGCCCGTTTGACGGGCTCCGAGACGGCACGGCGCGAATCATCGAACATCGCGGGCAGGTCTTCAACCGCATCCATGTCGATGACATCTGCCGCATCATCATGGCCGCGATGGACAAGCCAAGGCGCGGCCGCATCATCAATCTCGCCGACAACAAACCCGCGGCGCAGGGTGAGGTTGTGCGCCATGCTGCCGGTCTTCTGGGGGTTGCCCCGCCGGCCCCGCAAACGCTGGAAGAGGCCAATCTCTCGCCAATGGCGCGAAGCTTCTATGTCTCGCGGCGGCGGGTGGCGTCGAAGGTCATCGGACCCGAACTGGGGCTGGAGCTTCTCTACCCGGATTATGAAAGCGGCCTTGCGGCCATCCTCGCTGCCGAGGCAGACAGCTAGCCGGCGGCAAATTCCACAGCAACCGCTTCGACCTCGTTCTTTGCGCCAAAGACAAGCGGTACCCGCTGGTGAAGACCGTCCGGGGTGATGTCCATAATGTCACGCACCCCGTCCGTGGCACGCCCGCCAGCCTGTTCCACCAGCATGGCCACCGGCGCAGCCTCATAGACAAGGCGGAGCCGTCCGGCCGCATAGCCCTTGCGGGCATCCGCCGGATAGAGAAAGACACCGCCCCGGCTGATGATGCGCCAGGTCTCGGCGACAAGCGAGGCAACCCAGCGCATGTTGTAGTCATGACCGCGTGGCCCGTCGGCGCCAGCAAGACAGCCCTCCACATATCGGGTGATCGGGGCAGGCCAGTGCCGTCTGTTGGACGCATTGATGGCGAACTCGCTGGCCTCTGACGGAATCCTGACATTTTCGCTGATCATCACGAAGCGTCCCTCGTCATCCATGCGGAACGAGGCGGTGCCCGACCCGGTGGTGAGAAGGAGTGTCGTCTGCGGCCCGTAGACAAAGAACCCGGCAGCAAGCTGCGCGTGCCCCGGTTGCAGGTCACCGCCATCGGCCGGGAGCACCGAAAAGATCGTGCCGACCGAGACATTCACCCCGATATTGGACGACCCGTCGAGCGGGTCACAGGCAATGATCAGCCCCCCATCCGGATCCAGCGGAATGGCCTCTTCCAGTTCTTCGGACAGATAGGCTGCGGCACCGGTGCCGCGGAGCGCGTCCAGCACAATTTCGTCGGCGATCACATCGAGTTTCTTCTGCGTGTCGCCATCGGCATTCACCGCGCCAGCCGCCGCATCGAGGGCTGTGGCCGGCATGCGGATTTCCGCGGCAATGGCTGATGCCGCGCCGGCCAGCGACAGGATCACCTTGGCCAACGGACTGTTTGTGCGCGCCGCCAGGTAGCTTCCGAGATCAGACATGTTTCACCTCGCCTGAAGGAACCGGTTATTCAAAAAGAAACGCCCGCGCCGGATCTGGCACGGGCGTCATCCTTGGTCTTCATCGAAGCGCTACTCGCGGTTGCCGAACAGGCGCAGGATGAAGAGGAACATGTTGATGAAGTCGAGATAGAGCATCAGTGCCCCGAAGATCGACTTCTTGGTGGTCTCGGCCTGGCTGTCACCCGCCATGTACATCAGCTTGATACGCTGCGTGTCCCAGGCGGTCAGGCCGGCAAAGATCAGAACACCGACAATCGAGATCACGAAATCAAGCTGCGTCGAGGCCAGGAAGATGTTCACAAGCGACGCCAGGATCAGGCCGATCAGGCCAATCACCATGAAGGATCCCATCGCCGACAGGCTGCGCTTGGTGCTGTAGCCATAGAGGCTGAGACCGGCAAACGCCCCGGCGGTGATGAAGAAGGCCCTTGCCACGCTGGCACCTGTGTAGACCATCAGGACCGAAGCCAGCGACAGACCCATAAGGCCTGCATAGACATAGAACATGTTGCGGGCCTTGCCTGCAGACATGGCCTGCATCCGCGCGGACAGCCAGAAGACCATGCCAAGCGGCGCCAGCATTACCACCCACTGCAGCGGCGTATTGAACAGCAGCGCCCCGAACGAAGTCAGGTACACCTGCCCGTCCGGGCCGGTGGTGGTGGCCAGCATCTTGGTGCCATAGGCAAAGAAGCCGGTCAGAAGAAGCGCGGTCGTCATATGGTTATAGACGCCGAGCATATATGCGCGAAGACCGATATCGACCTGTGTCGCCTCGGCAGCGCTGGTATTCATAAAGCGATTATCAGCCATTGTTACCCCCTGATCGATAACCCGTTGGATTGAATGTAGTAATGATAAGTCTTTGATTCAAGCAAATGCACCACCCCATATCGAGGTTTATCATGTCGCATCGGCCGCCACCGTTTCGCGTTCTGACGCGGTGCCGGTGCGTTGCCGCCGGCCGCGCTCGGACGCTGATTTGAGCTGCCCGCAGGCCGCCAGAATGTCCCGTCCCCGAGGGGTGCGTACCGGCGACGCATAGCCAGCCTTCAGCACTTTTCTGGCAAACGCCTCGATGCGCGTGTCAGACGAACATTCATAGGGGCTTCCCGGCCACGGGTTGAAGGGGATCAGATTCAGCTTCGAGGGAATCCCGCTGATCAGCTTCAGCAGCGCCGCGCAATCCTCGTCGCTGTCATTGACGCCGTCCAGCATCACATATTCCCAGGTGATGCGCCGCGCGTTCGACAGGCCCGGATAGGTGCGACAGGCCTCGATCAGCTCGGCAAGCGGGTATTTCCGATTGATCGGCACCAGCTCGTCACGCAATTCATCGCGGACGGCGTGAAGCGAGATCGCCAGATTGACCCCGAGTTCCTCACCGCAGCGGGCGATTTCCGGCACCACACCCGAGGTCGAAAGGGTGATCCGCCGCTTCGACAGCCCGACGCCCTCGCCACTCATGACGATGCGCATCGCCGTGGCGACATTTTCATAATTGAACAGCGGCTCGCCCATGCCCATCAGAACGATATTGGTCAGCCGGCGCTCCGGCTTGCCAGCCGGCCAGTCACCAAGCTCATCCATCGCCAACATCACCTGACCGCAGATTTCGCCAGCGCTCAGATTGCGAACAAGTTTTTGCGTGCCGGTGTGGCAGAAGCTGCAGGTCAATGTGCAGCCGACCTGCGAGGAGATACACAGCGTGCCGCGCGCCCCGTCAGGGATGTAGACGGTTTCCGCCTCATTGCCGTCGGCAAAGCGAAGCAGCCATTTGATCGTGCCGTCGGTTGACTGCATGCGGCTTGTCACCACCGGCCGGTCGAGGCTGAACATGGCGGCGAATTGCTCGCGAACAGGCTTGCCAAGATCGCTCATCTCGTCGAAGGAGGTCAGGCCATGACGCCAGACCCAGCGCCATAGCTGGCGGGCGCGAAATTTTGGCAGGCCGGCGGCGGCGATGGTGGCTTCAAGCTCCTCCGTCCCCATCCCCAGAAGGTCGAGACGCGCGCCGTCCCGCGCCGCGTCAGGCGTTCCGGTTGGCGCGGCCGCGTCACCAATATCAGGTGACTGGCTCTGGCTTTGGGGCTGGTCCATCATTTCCGGCACTCTATCGGTGCCGCCTCACATGCTGCGACCACCGGGTCGCGGTCTCTGCTTACTTGCAGTTCTTGTCGATCACGCCCTTGGCTTTGGTAAACCCGGACAGCGAATAGGTATCTGTCGTCTTGGTGCCCCGGCTGGAGGTGCCGACAACGGTCATCTTGCTGCCGCGCTTCATCGCCCGGATCATTGCGATGTCATCTTCTTCGGATTCAGCGTAGGCACGACCCTCGATGGTGAACAGCGTGAATTTCTTGCCGTCGATATTCACCTTCACATCGGAATGTTTCTTGTGCTTGTAGCCGGCGGTGAACTGCACCACGTTGCGCTCGACCTTGCCGGGCCCGTGCGAGACAAAGACCCGCGCCTCACCCCGGTTTTTCGGATCATATTTGCCGACCGATTTTGTCGGCAGCGAGCTGATGAAACAGGTACGGCCCTTGTCGTCATCGACACGGAACGCTTCCCATTCCTTTTCACTCAGCAGGCGCTTCGGCTCTGCTGCTTGTGCCGTCACCCCGGACAGCATCACTGCCGCCGCAGCCAAACCCATGACAAAGAGGTTGCGCATCATTTTCATGTCCCGACCAAAGTTCCGTTCTGCCCCGACAAATCTGCCACCACTCTTGTGCCTTCGGATGATGGCAAGAATGTGAAATTTGGCGGCAATGTAAGACACCTCGCAGGGTGATGCAAAGAAATTTGAGCCAATGGCTTGCTAGCCATCCAGGCGCGCCAGAAGCCTGTCCACACTCGGCATGATCCGGCGGCTGATTTCGGCAATGCCGGCCTCGTTCGGGTGCAGCCCGTCATCGAGGTTGAGCGCCGGGTCAAGTGCCACCCCGTCAAGAAAGAACGGGTAGAATTCGATGTCATGCCGCGCCGCCAGCGCCGGGTACAACCCGTCGAACGCCTCGACATAGGCCGGCCCCATATTGCGCGGCGCCATCATGCCGGCGAGAAGCACCTCGATATCGCGTGCCAGCAGCCTGGTGATGATTGTCTCGAGATTGACACCGGCAGCTTCCGGCGGCAGCCCGCGAAGCATGTCATTGCCACCAAGAACGATGATCACGGCCTGCGGATTGTCGGCAAGCGACCAGTCCAGCCGTGCCACACCGCCAGCTGTTGTGTCGCCCGACACACCGGCGTTCAGAACCGTGACATCACGGCCGGCGGCCCGAAGGTCTCGTTCCAGCTGTTCAGGAAATCCCTGCCCCGGTGGCAGCCCATAGCCGGCAACAAGCGAATCCCCGAGCACCATCAACCGCGCCTCGGCTGCCTGTGCCGCGGTGGCAAGCACCACGCCGGCAAGGGTCACACCAGCCACTGTCGTGGCCACCGCGATCCATCTGCGTAATTTTGCGGTCATGGCGTTGATTGCCTTCACGAAACTCACCATATCTGCGAAGCGGACTGCGGCTATGTCGGAGGTGCCCGCCATCGCCGCTCAGCCCGAGACCCCTCAATCTAGGAAGCCAAAGGTACGAAGTCCAGACGCCGC
>NTKV01000021.1 GCA_002457745.1 SAR116 cluster bacterium MED-G06
CCGAAGAAGCTGCCGCTGAAGAGGCGCCGGCTGAAGAGGCTGCTGCCGAGGATGGCGAACAGAGCTGAACAAGCCCGTTCAAGACAGAGACAAAAAAGCCGGGGTTCGCCCCGGCTTTTTTATTCCGGCTTTTTTTATTCCGGCTTTTTTATTCTGGCTTCTTTTCAAGTTCGGCTTGGGACGCCCTGCTCTGTTGAATTTTTTTTGAGTTATCCCCACTCCCCACAGCTTTAACATGACGCTGGCCGGGCATTCGTTTGCTAGGGTGCTCGCCATGGCCGAAGAACCCAGCAACATCGAAGCCTTCCCCGGTGCCGCGGATGCAGCCGCCGGCCTAGGCCCCACGCGTCAACTGCCGAACAATCTTCCCGCCGAGCAGAACCTGCTTGGTGCGCTGCTGCTCGACAATGATGTGATGGAAAAGATCGATGACCGGCTTCGCGCCGATCATTTCTACGATCCGCTTCATGGCCGCATCTTTGCCACCATGATGCGGCTGATCGACCGTGGCCAGCTGGCCAACCCGGTGACGCTGAAGAGCTTTTTCAGCAGCAGCGAGGATGGACAGGACGGTGCCATCGAGGATTATCTGGGCGAACTTGCCGACGGTGTGATCAGCATCGCGCAGGCCGCCGATTATGCCTCGACCATCTATGAGGCGCATCTGCGGCGCGAACTGATCCGGATCGGCGATGATGTGATCCAGGACGCGGCCCATCCCGAGGTCGATCTGCCAGCGACAACGCAGATCGAGACCGCGGAGGCAAAACTCTTCCAGCTTGCCGAGACAGGCGATGCCAGCACCGGCCTTCGCGGCTTCGACAATGTCAGTGCCGCCGCCATCAACCAGGCGGCGATTGCCCGCAAGAGCGACGGCGGCCTGTCCGGTTTCAGCACCGGCCTGACCGATCTGAACAATCTGATGGGCGGCATGCACCGCTCCGACCTGATCATTCTTGCCGGCCGGCCGGCGATGGGCAAATCGGCGCTGGCGACAACCATGGCCTTTCACACGGCGACCACGACGAAGAGTGGCGAGCAGGCCGCGCCAGTGGCCTTTTTCTCGCTGGAGATGGCGGCGGAACAGCTTGGCACCAGGATTCTGTCCGAGCGCGCGCAGATCGATTCCAACGCCATCCGCCAGGGTGACCTGTCACCCGAGGAGTTCGACCGGTTGGTCGAGGTCAGCAACACCTTGTCGGTGGCCCCGTTCTATATCGACGACACGCCATCGCTGTCTGTCTCGCAGGTGGCCAGCCGTGCCCGCCGGATGAAACGCACTTCCGGGCTTGGTCTGATCGTCATCGACTATCTGCAGCTTCTGATGGCCCAGCTTGGTGTGAAACCGGAAAACCGGGTTCAGGAAATCTCCAACATCAGCCGCGCGCTGAAGGCGATGGCAAAGGAACTGGATGTTCCCGTGCTGGCGCTCTCGCAGCTGTCACGCGCTGTCGAACAGCGTGAGGACAAGCGCCCGAACCTGTCGGACCTTCGCGAATCAGGTTCGATCGAGCAGGATGCCGATGTCGTGCTGTTCATCTATCGCGAGGAATATTACCTCAGCAAGAAGGAGCCGGAACGCGACCTGCGGGAGAGCGAGGAGCAGTTCAACGTCAAGAATGACGCCTATCTTGCCAAGCTTCAGGCTGCCGAGAACAAGGCCGAGGTGATCATCGCGAAACAGCGCCATGGCCCGGTGGGGTCGATCAATGTGCATTTCGAGAAGCGTTTCACCCATTTCAGCGACCTGAAGGATGATGGCCAGATTCCTGAGGGGTTCTAGCGGAGCGGACACCAATGACAGCGCACCTCCCGCATTTCGGCCAGGCGGACAGCCTCCTCAGCATCGATCTTGATGCCATCACCCATAACTGGTGCACATTGGACAGGCTGTCAGCTCCCGAGACCGAAACCGCCGCCGTGGTCAAAGCAGATGGCTACGGTCTTGGCGCGCCACTGATCGCACCACCGCTGGCAGCCGCCGGATGCAGGACTTTCTTTGTGATGTCACTTGCCGAGGCGATGACGCTGCGCGCTGCCCTTGCCGAGGCCGGGTTTGCCGATTGCCGCATTTTCACCCTGAGTGGCATTCATCCCGGGCAGGAAGATGACTATGCCGCCCACAACATCACCCCGGTGATCAACAATCTTGAGCAATTCCAGCGCCTTGCAACGATTGGCAGCAAGACAGGCTCTCCGCTGGCAGCAGCGCTTCATGTCGATACCGGCATGAGCCGGCTTGGCTTTGACCGGGATGAGGTTGCCTGGCTTCGCAAAGCCTATGATGGCGGCAGTGACACCACACAAGCTGTTGCTCCCTGTCTGTTGATGAGCCATCTGTCCGCATCCGAGGATCTCGATGACGTTGCCAGTTCCCGCCAGCTTGCCGATTTCACCGCGCTTCGCGGCAGCCTTCCACAGATCCCGGCCAGCCTTGCCAACAGCGGCGGAAGCTTCCTTGGTGCACCCTATCATTTCGACATGACCCGCCCGGGGATCGCGCTGTATGGATTGCATCCGGCTGGCGCGGATATGACCGGTGCGCAGCCTGACCAGGCGCTAGCGCTTCAACCGGCTGTCACCTGGCAGGCGCGGATCCTGCAGCAGCGACGCGCCGAAGCTGGCGACCGGGTGGGATATAACGGCACGCATGTCATGACCCGGGAATCGCGGATTGCCACCGTCGGGGTTGGCTATGCGGATGGCTATCCACGCAGCCTTGGCAACCGGGCCAAGGTCGATATCGGCGGCCAGTCAGCCCCGGTGGTCGGGCGCGTTTCCATGGACAGCATCACCGTGGATGTGACCGACATCGATCAGGCAGTGGTCGACGAGGCCGGGTTTGCCACCCTGCTTGGTGACTCCTACCCGCTGGCCGAGATGGCACGGGATGCCGGAACCATCGGCTATGAAATTCTGACACAGCTTGGCCAGCGTCCGAAGCGACGCTTCAAGGGTGGTCAAAAGAGCCAATCCGGGGCATAAACTGTGGCGGGTGCCGCGTGCTGGCGGCATCGGTGCTGACCTGGACCCGGAATGATCGCCTTTCTTCAGAATATCGGTCGTACGACCCTCGCCTTTCTGGCAGCCATCGGACGACTGGCGCTGTTCACTGGCGCGGCTGTCCGCTGGACGGTGATGCCACCATATTATCTTCGCCAGCTTGGTCGACAGATCATTGATATCGGCTATTTCTCGCTTCCTGTTGTCGGACTGACGACCCTGTTTTCAGGCATGGTGCTGGCCCTGCAATCCTATACCGGATTTGCCCGGTTTTCCGCCGAGGACACTGTTGCCACCGTGGTGGTGCTGTCGGTCACGCGCGAGCTGGGGCCGGTTCTGGCAGGCCTGATGGTCGCCGGGCGGATCGGCGCTTCGATGGCGGCAGAGATCGGCACCATGCGGGTGACCGACCAGATTGACGCTCTGGATACGCTGTCGACGCGCCCGATGCAGTATCTCGTCGCGCCGCGCATTGTCGCTGGCACCCTCTGCCTTCCCTTCCTGGTGCTGATCGGCGACCTGATTGGTGTGTTCGGGGGGTATCTGGTCGGCGTCTACAGGCTTGGCTTCAACCCGTCTGTCTATCTCAGCCGCACGCTGGAATATCTGCAGTTCTCGGATGTCACACTCGGCCTGATCAAGGCAGCTGTCTTCGGGTTCCTGATTGCGCTGATGGGATGCTATCACGGATATCATTCCGGGCGCGGGGCCGAGGGTGTCGGACGGGCCACCACCAATGCCGTGGTGTCCTCCTCGATCCTGATCCTGATTTCGAATTATCTCGTTACAGCCCTGTTCTTCGGGTAACCGGACATGAGCACCAGAACCACATCGGCACCGACGCCAAAAATCGTCATGCAGGGCGTCACCAAATCCTTTGGCGACAAGCAGGTGCTTCGCGGCATCGACATCGAGGTCGCGCCGGAGGAATCGCTTGCCATCATCGGCACATCGGGATGCGGCAAGTCGGTGACGCTGAAATGCCTTCTGGGACTGTTGCGGGCCGACGGTGGATCGATCCAGGTGGATGGCACAGAAATGATCGGCGCCGGCCGCCAACAGCTTGAACAGATGCGTCGCCGCTTTGGCATGACCTTCCAGTTCGGCGCCCTGTTTGATTCACTGCCGATCTGGGAGAATGTGACCTTCAGACTGCGCCAGCAGCAGGTGATGACCCGCCAGCAGGCGCGCGACATCGCCGCCGAGACCATTACCCAGCTTGGCCTTGCGGCGCATGTGATCGACCAGTATCCGGCGGAACTGTCTGGCGGCATGCAAAAGCGCGTGGCACTGGCAAGGGCCATCGCGGACAAGCCTGAAATGCTTCTGTTTGACGAGCCAACCTCCGGCCTTGACCCGATCACCGGCGGGGTGATCGACAGTCTGATCCTTGATTCGGTGCGCCGCCTTGGTGCCACAGCGCTGACCATCAGCCATGACATGGCCTCGGTGCGGCGGATTGCCGACAAGGTGGCAATGGTGCATGGCGGCGTGATCATCTGGTGTGGGCCGGCTTCCAGGATGGATGACACCGGCATTCCCGAAGTGCACCAGTTCGTCCATGGCCTTGCCGACGGACCGCTGACGCTGGCGGCGCAGGCCGCCGCGCGGGGGGACTGATGGCCAAATCGTCGGTCAGCTATGTGTGTCAGGAATGTGGGGGGGCCCATCGCAAATGGTCGGGACGATGCGATCACTGCGGGGCCTGGAACACGCTGGTCGAGGAGCGGGTGGAGGCCCCCTCCGGCCCCGGCAAGAAAGTCACCGGCCGCCGCATTGACATGCAGCCCCTTGCCACCAGCGAGGACACGCCGCCACCACCACGCATGATGACAGGGATCGGCGAATTCGACCGGGTATCCGGCGGTGGTCTGGTCAAGGGATCGGCAACGCTGATCGGTGGAGACCCGGGCATCGGCAAATCCACGCTGTTGCTGCAGCTTGTCTGCCAGCTTGCCGGTTCCGGCGCGAAGGCCGCCTATGTGTCCGGCGAGGAATCCGCAGAACAGGTCCGCATGCGGGCCAGACGGCTTGGCCTCGGCAATGCCGATGTCGAGCTGGCGACGGTCACCAACGCAGCCGATATTGCCGCCTCTCTTGGCGGGCCGGGCAGCCCTGACGTCGTGGTCATCGATTCCATCCAGACGATGTATCTTCCAAGCCTTGATTCCGCACCCGGCACGGTCAGCCAGGTCCGCGCCTCGGCACAGGAACTGATCCGTGCCGCGAAAGGGCATGATGTGGCGCTGCTGGTGGTCGGTCATGTGACCAAGGACGGCGCCATCGCCGGTCCGCGCGTGCTGGAACATATGGTCGATACGGTTCTCTATTTCGAAGGCGACCGGTCACACCATTTTCGCATCCTGCGCGGCGTGAAGAACAGGTTTGGCGCCACCGACGAGATCGGCGTCTTCGAGATGGTCGAGACCGGCCTGGCTGAAGTGCCGAACCCTTCGGAACTGTTTCTTGCCGACCGACGAGACGACGTTACCGGCGCGGTGGTCTTCGCCGGAATCGAGGGAAGCCGCCCGGTGCTGGTCGAGATCGAGGCGCTGGTCGCCCCGTCCACACTGGCGTCGCCGCGCCGGAATGTTGTCGGCTGGGACAGCAGCAGGCTGGCGATGCTGACGGCTGTGCTGGAGGCGCGGTGCGGCGTACCGCTGTCCGGACGTGACATCTTCCTGAATGTCGCTGGCGGCCTGAAGATCTCGGAGACAGCTGCGGACCTTGCCGTGGCCGCAGCGCTGATCTCGTCGGTGAGCGGGCGTCCGGCCCCGCCACGGAGCGTGTTCTTCGGTGAAGTCGCGCTGTCGGCAGAGCTCCGCCAGGTGGCACAGGCCGACGCGCGTCTGAAAGAAGCCTCGAAACTTGGCTTCGACATGGCGGTTATGCCGCGCCCTCGCAAAAAACTGGCCGCGCCATCCGGATTATCGCTGGCGCAGCCATCAACGCTTGCCGAGTTGATCGAGATCCTTGGCGGTGTAACATGATGCGTGTGCCCCATCCGGAAAGATCGCGACCATGAGCTTCGACATCGCAGCCCTCAACATCGTTGATTTCGCGACCATCATCGTTCTGGTGATATCCGGTGTGCTGGCGACGCTTCGTGGCATGACACGCGAGATCATGGGACTGGCCGGCTGGCCGATCTCGATTGTGGCCGCGCGTCTGACAGCCCCTTATCTCGAGCCGCTGCTGACCGATACGATCAGGGTCGAGGGGATCAGCAGCGCCCTGGCATGGGGGATCCCCTTCATTGTCGTTGTTGTTCTGTGGTTCGCCTTTGCGTCGGTTGTGTCGCCCGGGCTCAGCAAGGCCGGGCTTGGTGGCCTTGACCGGTGGCTCGGCTTTCTGTTTGGTCTGATCCGAGGCTTTGTGATTGTTCTGGTCATCTATGTCGGCGCGGTGATCGCGGCGGAAGGTGAAGACAGGCTGCCCGGCCTAATCACCGATGCGCAGATTATTCCGGCTCTGCGGGAAAGCGCGCATCTGATGTCGGGTGTGCTGCCGCCGGATATGGGCGACCGGATTGTGGACAATCTGCCAGATGCCGCGCCAGCCACCGAGGAACTGCAGGAAGCCGGTGAGGCTGTTGGCGAGGCTGTCGAGGACAGCGAGGTGAAAGGGCTGGACCTGCTTGATGATGAAAGCGGCTCGTGACACTTTACCTCACACCTTGCCGGCCCTGCCTGACAGGGAACCGGGCAGTGCTTGATTTGTTGCCTGATTTCCCCGATACCTACCTCGGCGCGATGCTCGCGCGTGACTCGTTTCAAGAACAGTGACATCGCCCGGAAAACAGCAGATGCCATCTTCCCATCCAGACCCGATCCTGCAGCGCGACCCGCTTGACGGCTTTCATGAGGAATGTGGTGTCTTTGGCGTCTTCGGCAGCGACGAGGCCAGCGTCCTGACAGCCTTGGGGCTTCATGCACTGCAGCATCGCGGACAGGAAGCTGCCGGCATCGTCACCTTTGACGGCCATTCATTCCATGCGCACCGCGCTCTTGGCCATGTTGGTGAGAATTTTGGTGCCGACTCACCGCAGATGCAGCAACTTCGTGGCCATGTCGCGATCGGCCACAACCGCTATTCGACCAGCGGCAATGTCGACCCGCTGATGGAAATCCAGCCCTTCTCGTCAGAACTGGCGTTTGGCGGTTTCGCACTTGCCCATAATGGCAATCTGACCAATGCTGGACGCCTTCGGGCCTCGCTGATCGAGACCGGAAGCCTGTTCCAGTCCTCCTCCGACACGGAAGTGATCGTTCACCTTGTGGCGCGCTCACACCAGGACAGCGTCACCGACCGGCTGGTCGATGCGCTGAAGCAGATCGAGGGTGCCTATTCTCTTGTCTGTGTCGCTGACGATATGCTGATCGGGGTGCGCGACCCGCATGGGGTGCGCCCGCTGGTGCTTGGCCAGCGCGAGAATACCTGGCTTCTTGCCTCGGAATCCTGCGCGCTTGATATTGTCGGGGCGACCCCGGTCCGCGAACTTGATCCTGGCGAGATGGTCGTCATCGACCAGCATGGCGTTCACAGCACAAAGCCATTCCAGCCCGTGTCATCGCGGTTCTGCGTGTTCGAATATGTCTATTTCTCGCGACCGGATTCGGTGGTCGAAGGGCGCGGTGTCTATCATGCCCGCAAGGCCATCGGCGCCGAACTTGCCCGCGAATCCCATATCGAAGCGGACATGATTATTCCGGTTCCTGACTCAGGGGTGCCGGCGGCGCTTGGATATGCCGAAGCGTCAGCTACGCCGTTCGACCTTGGCATCATCCGCAACCATTATGTCGGGCGGACATTCATCCAGCCGACGCAGAAGGGTCGCACGGATTCGGTCAAGCTGAAGCACAATGCCAATCCGGCAGCGGTGCGCGGCAAGAGGATCGTTCTGGTTGATGATTCGATCGTGCGCGGCACCACATCCCGCAAGATTGTCACGATGATGCGCAATGCCGGCGCCGCCGAGGTGCACATGCGCATTGCCAGTCCACCAACCACACATCCCTGTTTCTATGGCGTGGATACACCAAGCCAGGACCAGCTGATCGCCGCGCAGATGAGCGTCGAGCAGATCAGCAAGGAAATCGGTGTCGACAGCCTGGCCTTCATCACCGTTGACGGCATGTACCGCGCCATCGCCGACATCAACCGCGACCCTGACAAGCCGCAATTCTGCGATGCCTGCTTCACCGGCGACTATCCGATCCAGCTTGCCTCGGGATTGAGCGCCAAGCGCGTCTCGCATGGAAGTGGCAGCCGATGACAGCCCCGTCACATGACCTGTCAGGCCGGCTCGTGCTGGTCACCGGTGCCACCCGCGGCATTGGGCGTGCAGTGGCCGTGGCCGCCGCCAGAGCCGGCGCCGAGCTGATCATCACCGGACGCACCCTTGGCGCGCTGGAAGAGGTGGATGACGACATCCGCGCTGCCGGCGGTTCGGCCACCATCGTGCAACTCGACATGACGGATTTTCCGGCAATCCCGCGCCTCGCTGCTGCCATTGCCAGCCGCTGGGAGCGCCTAGACGGGTTTGTCGCCAATGCCGGCATGCTGACAGCGCTGACCCCGGTCAGTCATGTGACACCAGAAAACTGGGACGAATCGATGGCTGTGAACCTGACCGGCCAATGGCATATGATCCGCGCCCTTGACCCGCTTCTTCGGGCTGCCCCGGCAGGCCGCGCCATTCTGGTGAGTTCAGGCGCAGCGGTCGGAAGCCGGCCTTTCTGGGGGCCTTACGCCGCCGCCAAGGCGGGGCTTGAAGCGCTGGGCCGTTCCTGGGCTGGCGAAAGCGAACATACAAACCTGCGGATCAACATCATGAATCCGGGCGGCACCGCGACAAAGATGCGGGCGTCCGCCTTTCCCGGCGAGAATCCGGCGACCCTGCCAACGCCGGAGGATATCGCCCCGGCCTTTCTCACGCTTCTGTCGGATGACTGCCAGCATCATGGCGAGCTGCTCAGCGCGCGTGAGATGCTGGATCTCTAGTCCCGCCGTCCCTGTGCGATGGTGGCGTACCGCGCCGGGCCCACACCAAGACGCTGATCACGAGGCAGTGGTGCCGGGCGCTGCATGATCTCTGCTGCCAGAATCTCGCCAAGCAAGGGTGCCAGCGTAAAGCCGCGTGCACCAAGCCCACCAAGCACCCAGACGCCAGAATCAACATTCGCATCGAGTTTGGCATCGGCATTGGCATCGGCCAGCATGCCGCCAGTGACCGGACCGGCAAGAGGCCGCCTGTCCGGCAGGCTGGCGCGCCGGCCAATCCGGGCACCAAGCCCATCCTCATCCTGTGCCCCCAGCTGGTCTTGCCATGACGCAGGAAGAAGCCCCAGATTATGCGCATGCCCGGCCGCCACAGCAGCGGCATCACTCTCGTCAAACGGATCATGGGTAAATGTGGCACCAAGGTCATGAAACCCATCAAGCGCCGGCGTCAGATAGCCCCCAAAACTGACCCCTGTGGCAAGCTGCGCATTCGATGAACCCGCCTGTGCCGGAACATGACTGACCTGGCCAAAGGATATGCCAAAGGGCGGGGTGAGACCGGTGCCGGCAAGAAGCGGCTGGAGATCGGCCCCCGAAGACAGGACCACCGCATCAAAGACAAGCTCGGACCCATCTTCGGTGGCAAGACGGATCATGCCATTATCAGGTGCCATGCCGGTGACCGTCACGCCATGCCTGACTGGCAGATCGCCGATCAGATGCGCCAGCAACCTGTCAGGCCTGATGGCGCGTCCTCGGGCATAGAACAGTCCGGTCTGGTTCTCTGGAAAACTGGCGGGAATATGCGACGCTTGGAGCGGCTGCAGCAGATCTTCCGGCCAGTGCTGCGTGCGGAAAATGGCGTGACGTTCTGCCAGGCGCGGCGGCGCATCCAGCGCCACCACCCCGCTACCGACCACCGCTCCGGCAGCATCCGACAACCGCGACGCCAGAGACAGGCAAGAGGCAGACAGCCGGCTCATCGCATTGTGGTCCACGCTCAGCCGCGGACTTTGCAGCGCCATCCTGTTGCCGGACGCTCCAGCTCCGAACCCCGCACCACGCTCAAGAATGACAGCTTGCGCACCGCGCCGGCGAAGCCCGGCCGCCACCGATGCCCCGGCAATGCCGCCGCCTATCACCGCAACGCTCTTTGGCGTTGAAGAGGCCCGCGCATCACCGCCTGTGCGCCAGCCGCGAATCATCTGCCGTTTGCGGCCAAATCCGGGAACGCGCTCGACCCTGAAACCGGCAGCTTCCAGCCCGCGCCGCACCTCACCCGCAGCGGTGAAGCTGGCAAGGGTACCACCGGCTCTGGTCAGCCTGCCGATCTCGGCCAGAATTTCGGCCTGCCACATGCGCGGGTTGCGGGCCGGCGCGAACCCGTCAAGAAACCAGGCATCGGCCTGAAAATCGAGAGACGGCAGAATGTCAGACGCATCACCATAATGAAGGTGAAGGGTCAGACGACCATCACACAGCGACACAAGGTGATAGCCTGGCCAGCGTGGCGGCAACGCGTCCCGCAACGCGGCGGCATGCACCGCGAGTCCTGTGAAAGGACCATGCGCCCGCGCCATGATCTCTGCATCAAGCGGAAAGGCCTCAAGCGAAATGAAATCGAGATGGCATTGCGGATAGCGCACCATAAGGTCCATCACCGCCAGAAGGTTGAGACCCGTGCCAAAGCCGGTTTCTGCAACCGTCAGATGTCCGGCCTGTGCCATTCGCGCCGGAAGGTCATTGCCGTCCAGAAACACATGACGGGTTTCGGCAAACCCGTCCTCGGCGCTGTAATAGCCGTCATCAAACCCGGCCGCATAGGGAACGCCATCATGAAAGCTGACTTCGGGTGCGGCAAGATCGTAATCGGCACCAAGATGTGGTGACTTTGCTGCCATCGACGCTGTTCCGGGGTGGTTTCACATAACAACGGATTGCAGAAAAGTTACCTTCGGGTAAAATCGGGGCATCCGTAGTGATTGGGGTTATATCAGAGTTCGGGCGGATACCGTCAGCAAATAAGCCAGATGTGGTTGCCACCATGTTCGACTTTCTTGCCCTGGCCGTCATTCGCCAGGTCGTTGCTTCCGGAACCTTGCATCTCACCGACGCCGGTGGGACAACCCACCGCCTTGGCGGCACATCCGCAGGGCCGGACGCGCATATCACCGTGAAAAACAGCCGCACGCTGTGGCGGCTGATGATCCAGCCTGACCTCGCCTTTGGCGAAGCCTATATGGATGGCAAGCTGACTGTGCCGGATGGCGGGCTGGAGCCTCTTGTCGAATTGCTGATGAGCAATTCGACGCACTGGTCGCGCCATTGGAGCGGGTTTCTGACCCTCGCGCTCGGCAACTCAATGGCCTGGCTGCGGCACCTGAACCTGCCGCGTCGGTCACGACGCAATGTGGCGCATCATTACGATCTGACAGACAAGCTGTTTGCCAGCTTCCTTGACCCCTGGCGGCAATATTCCTGTGCCTATTTCCATCGCCCGGATGACAGTCTCGATCAGGCACAGGTGACCAAGCTGGCAAGACTTGCCGCGAAGCTGAACCTGCAGCATGGCAACAGCGTGCTGGATATCGGCTGCGGCTGGGGCGGGCTGGCGCGCGCGCTGGCGGTCTGCCGGCAGGATGTCACGGTCACCGGCATCACCCTGTCCGAACAGCAATTCGCGCACGCAAGGCAGGCTGCCGAAAATGCCGGCCTTGGTGACCGCCTGGCATTCGCGCTTCGTGATTACCGGCACCAGACCGGGACATTCGACAGGATCGTGTCGGTCGGGATGCTGGAGCATGTCGGACCACGCGGCTTTCCGGTGTTTTTTGACAAGGTACGCGACTGTCTGGCACCAGCTGGCGTGGCGGTCATCCACACCATTGCCGTGCATCACAAGGCGCGACCGGTGAACCGCTGGCTGACCCGGTATATCTTTCCGGGTGGCTACCTTCCCTCCATCCAGCAACTGACGAAGGCCAGTGAAGGTCGCGGCCTGAAGCTTCTCGACATGGAAGTGATGCGCGGCCACTACGCGGACACGCTTCGTCATTGGCGGCTGCGCTTCCTGTCCCATCGCGACAGCATGACCGATTGCTATGACGCACGGTTCGTGCGGATGTGGGAATTCTATCTTCTTGGATGTGAATATTTTTTCCGGTGCCAGCATGGTATGGTCGTGCAGTTGCTGCTGTCGGATGATCAACAGGCCGTCCCGGAAAGCCGCAGCTTTATCAGTGATCTGGAAAATGAATTCAGGAACAGGCTGTGTCAGGACGTCCCTTCTGGAAAGACAAGTCGCTCAGCGAGATGAGCACGGATGAGTGGGAATCGCTCTGTGACCGTTGCGGGAAGTGCTGCGTCCTGAAAATCGAGGACGCCGACACCGGTGAGGTTCACTACACCGATGTCGCCTGCAAGCTTCTGCATTGCGGGACGGCAAGCTGCACCAACTATCCGCACCGAAAGAGGTTCGTTCCCGACTGCATCACGCTCAGTCCGGACAATCTGGACTCCCTTCCGTGGATGCCGCAGACCTGTGCCTACCGCGTGCTGCATGAAGGTGGTGAACTTGCCGCCTGGCATCCGCTGGTAAGCGGCGATCCCGACAGCCCCAGACAGGCTGGCATTTCAGTGGCAGGGCGGGTCTTTCCGGAAGAGTCCGTACCGCTGACAGACCTGATTGACCACATCACGACATGGTAGGTGCAGCGTTCATCAAAGGGAGGCCGGTGTGAGCCGAAACGGATGGATTATCGCCGGTCTGCTGACCGCACTTGCACTCGCGACCATCTGGAACGCCGAAAGCGGCGGACCACGGAAGACCTGGCAACTGTGCAAGGAATCGCTTGTCACCCAGATCTTCACCGGGGAGTGCACCTTGAGGTTCAGGGGCGAGACCACCCCCTCCTGAACATCCTGGTTTCTGGCGGCATCACATGCCGAAGAGCTTGTTCCATTCCTCTTCGGAAAGGCCGCGCAAATCCTCGCGCCATTCGGCCCCAACCTTCATCCCACGTTGCACTGCCGGGCGGGCGAACATGGTCTTTCTCCAGCGCACCACATTCGGATAGTCGTTGATATCAACCCCCTGACGCTCGAAGGTGCGGGTCCAGGGGAAAATCGCGATGTCGGCAATCGAAAAGTCGTCCACCACGAATTCGCGCCCCGCGAGTCGCCTGTCGAGCACACCATAGAGCCGGTTCGACTCTTTGCTGTAGCGGTCCATCGCGTAGTCGACCTTTTCCTTGGCGTAGAAGTTGAAGTGATGCGCCTGCCCGAACATTGGGCCAACACCACCCATCTGCCACATCAGCCATTCGATCACGGTCTTGCGCGCTGTTCCGGCAGCAGGCAGAAGCTGTCCGGTCTTTTCGGCAAGATACATCAGGATGGCACCGGATTCGAAAATGCCAACCGGCTCATCGTCCTCTCCATGATGATCGATGATCGCGGGAATGCGATTGTTTGGGCTGAAGGCAAGGAATTCCGGCTTGAACTGGTCGCCCTGACCGATATTGACCCTGTGAACTTCGTAGTCGAGGCCCATTTCCTCGAGGGCAATCGATATCTTGTGGCCATTCGGTGTTGGCGCGTAGTGAAGTTCAATCATGGTGGTGGTCCAGTTCTGGCAAGGGTGGTGCCTGCGTTTTCCTGCAACTCTATTGCTTTGCACCTGCACCATATAGCTTGATATATAGACCTGAGGACGTGATCTGCCAACGCACGGCTGTGAAATAAGACCTTTGCCAAAACAGGGATAAAGAGATGTTTTTTCTGCCGATGCAGCACAAGGATGCAGGGCTGCCCTTCAACCCGCTAAAGGCCATTGTCTCGCCACGCCCGATTGGCTGGATATCCTCGAAAGGGGCCGACGGCAGCATCAATCTGGCACCCTACAGCTTCTTCAATGCCATCTCCGAAAACCCGGCGATGGTGATCTTCTCCGCTGATTGCGGTGGCGAAGATCATCGCAAGGACAGCCTTCGCAATGTTGAGGAAACAGGCGAGTTCGTTGTCAATATTGTCGGCCAGGCGCAGTTCGACGCGATGAACATCTCGTCGCAAAGCTATGATTATGGCGAGAATGAATTCCTTCATGCCGGGCTGGACATGGTGGAGTCCCAGACGGTTTCACCGCCCCGCGTCGGGGGTGTTCCGGCAGCGCTGGAATGCCGACTGTTCCAGACCATTCCGCTGCCACGAAGCGATTCTGGCCAAGGCTACAGCCTTGTGATGGGAACCGTCACCGGCATCTATGTCGATGACAACATGGTGTCGGACGGCAAGCTGGATTACACGGCCTATACACCGATCAGCCGGCTTGGCTATCGCGATTACGGGCGAATCACAGACATTTTCCAGGTGGCCCGCCCGGACGATAAATGACCGGACCTGAAGCGGTCTACCGCTGCGTACAGCTCATGATCTGCGCTGCAACATAGCCGTGAAGTTCCGACGCTTCGAAATTCAGGAGAAGCACCCAGTTCTCAGCCGGGATAACCGTCTGGAAGGGCAATGTTCCGGACTCCACCTTCTGTCCGTCAAGAAAGGCCATGCGCACCGTGACCGGAAGTTTGGGGTCGTAGCTTGGCACCTCGCGCGCCGATTTCTTGTCAGCTTCACCTTCGACATGAAGATTCAGACCGCCATCAAACAGCGTCACCTTTGATTCAGGACCGCCATAAAGCGGGGTGGCGACGGCGATGTTGCGATTCTCCAACTCACGGCAGCTTGTTGGCCGGCCAAGTGTCTGTATGGCCTGCATGATTTGCGCCGGCTTCACACCACGGGCGATCTTCTTGGTTACCAGAGCCTTCAGATTGGCGTCGTTGCCCTGGGCCAGATCGTCAACCTTGTTCTTGGCCTGGGCTTCGGCAAGTTCCATCTCCAGCCGCTGAAGGTCGTTCCTGAGCTCGCTGATCTGCTGGTTGTTCTCATACAGCGCCCGATCAGCCTCGGCGCGCAGACTGCCTGTCTCGGCGTGACCCCACAGCCACCCGACCCACAGAACGCCACCAACCACGAAAACGCGCATCAGCAGCGAGACATAGCCTTTCATCTCGCGGCGACGGTACCGTTCGCGTGTCTCAAAGAAATCCATTCTGTGCTTCTACCTCGCTGCAAATGACCCCTGAGGGTCTTGCTGGTCATCATGAGCCAGATCAATACATTACCATCAGCAAAAGGCAAGATTGAGACACGCCTTTATCTTGATGAGTGCCGCGTGCCGGGGCAGGATGGCGGCATGCCCGATAGCCAATCCACATCCATCCGCCGGCGCGGTCGACTGAAAGATCCAGACCGCGCGTGGCAACGCATGCTGAGCGGTCGCCGTCTCGATCTCCTCGATCCGTCACCGATGGATATCGAGATTGTCGACATTGCCCATGGGCTGGCACGTGTCAGCCGCTGGAATGGTCAGACAAAGGGCAAGTTTCCCCTGTCGGTCGCACAGCATTCGGTGATGGTCGAACGCTTGATGTCCCAGAACGCGCCAAAACTTGACCAGAGATGGCGACTTGCCGCGTTGTTGCATGATGCTCCTGAATATGTGATCGGCGACATGATCACGCCTTTCAAATACGCGCTT
Source organism: SAR116 cluster bacterium MED-G06 (assembly GCA_002457745.1). Taxonomy (GTDB): domain Bacteria; phylum Pseudomonadota; class Alphaproteobacteria; order Puniceispirillales; family Puniceispirillaceae; genus UBA8309. Next base: position 15,602 of record NTKV01000021.1, read on the forward strand.
GGCGGCATCTATCGCGATATCGAGTCGCGCCTCTCCGAGGCTGTCCATATCCGCTTCGGCCTTCCGGCGCGGCTGCCAGAGAGTGTGGAACGGGCCATCAAGCGCGCCGACCGGATGGCAGCCTGGATCGAGGCAACACAGCTGGCCGGCTTCACCGAGGAAGAGGCTGGCAAAATTCTGCAACGCCCGCGCGGCACCCCTGCCTCCATCCGGCTAAGACCGGTGGCGCCCGAAAAGGCGGCTGAAATGTTTCTGAAACGCTTCAGGCTTCTTGGCGGAGATCGGGGCTAGTTCACCCGAAGGGAACGCCAGGAAAACTGGCGCCAACCAATCAGTTTACGCTGCTGACCGAGCGCGAGACGTTGGATTTCGTTTTGCCATTGTCACCCTTGTCGCGACCACCGACAAATCCCTGCGGCGCAGGGTCAGCAGGCTTCGTTGGATCCTCTTCGACATGCACCGAGTTCAGCAGGGCACCGGCACGCTGGATCAGGCTCAGCGCATCGTCGAGAACGGCAACAGCCCGCGTCGTATTCACGTCGTTGAGGCTCCCGTTCTTTTCCAGCATCTCCCAGGTCAGCGAATTCAGCTGATCGTTCACGCGAACGAGGCGCGTCTTGCCACGCTTTCTCAGGTCACGGATCTTGTTACTTCGGGACGCGGCCATGGGGTCACTCCAACCAAAAATAAGATGGCGCTAATATACAGAACTTTAACAAATGGCCCAAACGGTCACTTCCGATGATTTACCGGGTGACCCGAACCGACGTGTTTCGTCGCTGTTCACGGCGCATTTTCCGCTGCTTCGTGATGGCCTTGGCCTGGCCAAGTGTCATGCATTCGGGGCAGACACATTTGCCAGCAAGATCAAAGCTCTGTCGCATATTCGGCAATTCCATGCACCAGCAATGATCCTTGCCCGGCGCTGCACCGCAGTTGAACTGGGTTCCGCATTCATCACATGTGAGTTTCTGCATGCCAACCTCTCCTTTCTGCTGTCCGAATCGTGACCGTATTTATCATTTGCTGCAAGATCGAAACGACTGACCTGCGCGACTTCAGGACTTATGGGATTTTGCAAACCAGGCGCCGGCAATTACACAATTTTCCTACCGCGATTTTGCACATTGATATCTTTTCAAGAGACAGCCGTTACCTCATAGTTTTCTTATGAAACGAGACTTTTTCAGAAAGATGGGGTTCGGGCTCGGACCGGGTGATGACGTTCCCGCCGATCCGGTAGTCTGGGCGGATGCTCAGGTCGATTCGGTGCCTGATCTGACTTGGCCCGGCACCATTCCGAGCGCCAAGGAGCTCCTCGATCAGCGCGCGACCTTTGTCTATCAGGATCGCAAGGTGATCCGGAAAAAATTCAAGAATGACCGCAAGGCCTACAAGGAGGCAAAAACGCAGCTTCGCTGGCAGTGTGGTGAAAAATACTATGAGAGTCTGGAGATTGTCATCCGGCATCACGCCGCGATTCACTCCCCTGCTCCGGTGTTCGAGAGGCTGTGGCTGTTCTGGCACAATCACTTCGCGATTGCCGAGAAAGACATGCTGGCCTCGTGGAATACGGGTGCCTATACCCGCGAGATCATCCGTCCGAACATGTGCGGGAGTTTCACCGATCTTGTGAAAGCGGTGACAACCTCATGGACGATGATCCATCACCTGGACAACAGCGAATCGGTTGGCCCGAACTCGAAACGTGGCAAATGGCGGCGGCAGAAGGGCAAGGTGGCAACAGTCAATGAAAACCATGCGCGTGAATTGCTGGAGCTTCATACAGTCTCGCCTGCAGCTGGTTACACGCAGCAGGACGTTATCGCTCTATCCTACATCATGGCTGGTTGGGAAAACCGCTGGTCGAAGACTCGCGAGGAATGCAACCCGGTCCATTTTGAGCAGAAAAGCCACGAGCCCGGAAACCATGAGGTCATGGGCAAGCGCTACAAGCAGCGCGGCCTGAGTCCCAAGAACAAGCTCATCGATGCGATCGAGGATCTTTGCGCGCATCCAAGCTGTGCGGAATTTGTCTCTACCAAGCTTGTCCGGCATTTCGTCGCCGATGACGTGACGCCCGAGATGGTGCAACCGCTGATCGATGCGTGGCGGGCGACAGACGGACATCTGCCAGCTGTCTACAAGGCGCTGATCCGGGTGGTCTACGAACATACGGGCAGCCACAAGAAATTCCTCAACCCGGAAGTCTGGTTCCTTCAGAGCATCAAGATGACCGAGGCGCCGTGGCCGCCAGAGCCATCGGCAATGGAATACGACTTCAAGTCCAAACCACAAAAACTGCAGCGCCGTCCGCGCGGGCTGATGTTCGAGATCGGCCATCCGGTCTATCGCCCGAAACAGCCGAATGGCTGGCCCGACACGGAAGCCGAATGGCTGTCCCCGGAATTGCTGATCCGCCGCCTGGCCATCGCCAAGAGACTTGCGCGGGAATATATGGCTATCGGCAAGCTGGAGAAGTCTATCGCACATAATTTCGACAGTGCCGGGGATGTCATCGCCTATCTGAAATTCTGCCGGGACAACCCGGACAACTGGCGAAGTACAAGTGTGGACACGCAGTTCTTCCTGCCGAGTGAGTGGATGTTGAAGGTATGACGATAAACCGACGCGAATTCATCACCGCCTGCGGCTCGCTCACGCTTCTGGGCTCGCCTGTTTTCAGTGCCCGCGCCGCAACATTGTCAAAGCGCAACCTTGTGATTGTGATGCTTCGTGGCGGCATGGACGGGCTGACCGCGGTGCAGCCTCGTGACAAGATCCTGAGCAAGGCTCGTCCCGACATCATCGTCGAGGGCACCAGGAAACTGACGTCCGACTTCAACCTCCACCCGCGGCTGGAAACCTTCTATGACTGCTGGAAGGACGGCACGGCATCGGTCTATCACGCCACCTCGATTCCCTATACCGGGCGGTCACATTTCGACGGCCAGAACCTGATGGAAACAGGCGGCCATACCCCTTATGCCGAAAAGACCGGCTGGCTTGGGCGCGGCATGGATGCTGCCGAACTTCAGGGGCTGGCGGCCTCGCTGCCGATGCCGCTGCTTCTTCGTGGCAGCCAGGATCTGGATAATTACTTCCCGACCTGGATGCGGCTTCCGGACGCAAACACGATGGAAAAGATCCAGACCTCCTACAGCCCGGAATCAGAGCTTCAACGCACCCTTCACCGGATACGCCATCGCCCGCCGGCGATGATGCGCGAGGTCGGCGACAACAAACCGCATGAACTTGCCAGGGTCGCGGCACAGGAATTGTCACGCGAAGACGGGCCACGCATTGCGGTGTTCGATCTTGACGGGTTCGACACCCATGCCGCGCAGGGCGGAAGCGATGGCGAGCATGGCGAGCAACTGAGCAATTACGACAAGGTTCTCCGCGTTCTGAAAGACAATCTCGGCGATTCCTACAACGACACCCTGATCCTCACCCTCACTGAATTCGGCCGCAAGTTCGAGCAGAATGGCGGCTATGGCACCGAGCATGGCTATGGCACCGCGATCCTGATGGCCGGCGGTCTGGTGAAGAAAGCGGAAATTCACGCCGACTGGCCGGGGCTGAAGTCAAAGGACCTGTTCGAGGGACAGGATCTGAACGCCACGGTTGATGCGCGCTCGATCTATTGCGCCGCGATGGCGGCCTGTTTCGATGTCGATTTTGGCTATATGCAACGACATGCCTTCTGGGATGAACCGCTGACCGATGTCACCGACAGGCTGTTCCGCGTGTGACCCTTCCCACTGCCCTCTTGTCTGCCTGCGGTATCCTCCGCCACAGGTAGGCAAGTCACGTGATGGTGTGCTAGAGACATCTCGGCCGAAGGCATTGGCGCGAGCGTGGCGGAATTGGTAGACGCAGCGGACTTAAAATCCGCAGATCATCATGATCATAGGGGTTCGAGTCCCCTCGCTCGTACCAGCCTAGTCACCATATCCCATCTGGATACGCCCCAGCGGTGACAGCATGTCGGGCGTGAACCTGCCGTCGAAATCCACCTCGTAATTCTCGGCGGCAAAATCCGGCGAGCTTTCACCAGCTTCGAAAGCCTTCTTCTGTTTCGCAAGGAACCTGTCATTCTTCTCGCAGGCCGGGGCAGCGCCGATATACATCACATTGCTGTAGCCGGTGCCGGTATGCTTGTCCTCGACCCCGTGGATGACATCCGGGTGCCACCACACGGTGTCGCCGGGCTCGACCACCGGGATCGGCACATAGGCACGCAGCAGCTTGGCATGATAGGTCTCGCTGATTGTCAGGGCGCGGGATGGTGCCGCCCCACACAGGTCATCCTCGGCAATGTCATCCTGAAGCGCCCGCAGGATCACCCAGGCCATGGCATTGGCAATCGGAACGATGTTCAGAGTGCCGTCACCCGGCCCCTGCCTGCTGAGCGCTGTCCATCCCTGGTAGGTGCGAAACATCGAGCAGACAGCCGGCGACGGAATTTCCCTGGTCGATGTCCGGAAAGCCGCATCAAACGGGTCGTAGGCCGCGATGTCACCCGACAGCAGATGACGATAAACCTGCTGGTAGCCGGGCTCGATCCAGCGTTCAACCGAACCACCATCGACATGCGGGCTGAGGCCGAGTGTATCGTCGCCTGGTTCACGCTGGCGAAGGCGGTCCGCATACAGACATTCGCGATCTGGATCGAATTCGGCCCCATTTTCCGAATTGAACCTCCAGAGCCGGTTCAGCCAGCGGCGCGCCGTGGCCAGCTCTTCGGAGGTGCGGGCCTCCATCTGCGGTCGGGACCAGTAGAGGCCGAAGATCTGCGGGCGCGAGGAGGACAGATTGTCAAAATATTTGTCCATCCCCTCCTTTTCCTTCTGACGGTCGAAATAGCTGTTCCTGGCCACATAATCCATCAGCCATTCGTTCCAGCCAGACACCCTGTCGGCATCAAACGTGTTGCGCAGAATGACAACGCCACGCTCCTTGATCCGTGCGGCCGCCGCATCGGCGATTCGGCCAGCCGCCACGTCGGCGTAGTCATGCACAGGAATCGAGGATTGACCTGCCGCAACCTCTGTCTCGATGGCTTGAATCTGTGAGTCCAGAACGGCGTCGATCGCGGCAAACGCAGCACTGACATCCACCCCGGATCCTTTCAGATTTGCCTTGAAGTCAGCGATGGCATGGCGAATGTCGTCAGTCATCGTATCAGACATGAAGTCCTCCACTGGAATGGTGCCCTCAGGTGGTCAGGATATACCCCGTCAGCCGCGGGCACCAGTCGCCATGTTCACGGATGGTGGCCATGACGCCCACAGGTCACGGCATATGGGTGATGGTGATGCCAAGCTGGTCGATGGCCAGATCGGGGAACATCGCAAAGCCGATGGCGCTGGACAGAGGGACCGGCGACGGCGGCACGGACGAAATGGTCATCGTGCCACCCTGCTGCAGCATTGCCTCGATGGGCGGCAGCAGGCGAGACACATTTTCCGGAAAGGTCTGCTGCAGCCCCCCAGCAAGCATCATCCGGGACATCGACCGCACCTCACCTTCGCTGACCCCCTGTTCAGAGGCGGCGGCGGCAAACAGGATCTCGATCAGGCCACTGTCATCGAGGACAATGCGCGCCCCGTTGAAGGAAACCGCCCCGGCAACAGCCAGTAATGCAGCACCGCCATCATCCGGATCCATCAGCGTCGGCAGAAGCCGCGCATACACATCGCTGTCGATGGTGAAGGCCAGACCAAGGTCGATGGCCGACAAGTCCTTCACACCAGACGCGGTCCGATAGGTCACGCCAAGAACGCCACCCTCGATCTGCGCAGTTGTCGAGAGATCAAAATCGATTTCGAATTCGGTGATGCCGCGTCGCTCAAGTTCATCGATGAACGGATCGGGAGTGGCCGGGCCATCAAGTGGCATGACCGTCATGCGATCGATATCAATTCCGGCACTGGTCGGGATGATCTGGCCAGGGGAGAGTTCGGCAAAGGCGAATGGCAGGGTCTGGATCCTGTCGATCGATATCAGCGCCTCATCGGTTGTCATGCCGACATTGCGCAACAGCACAAAACTGTCGGAGGTCACATAATCCTGCATTTCGGCCACAGCATTGGTGACCAGCATGCCCATCGCCATATCGCGAATTTCCATTTCACCGATGAAGATGTTCTCTTCGGCAAGCTCTGCCTGCTTGACGACCAGATCATGAACATACCAGTCGGTCTCGCCAAAGGAGCCCGAGGCGTCAATGAACAGATATTCCGCGGTGAGCACGACAACACCATCCTCGGAAAGCGCAATATCGAACAGTTCACCTGACCCGGTGGCAAGATCGATCGAGCCATCGGCGAAGGACAGTGTGTTGCCATTCTCGAGCTGCAGCGTTGTGGTTGCCGATGCCGGCATGACCAGAGCCAGCACCAGCATGGCTGGCGCAAAGAGATAAGCTATGTAGCGACGAACCTGTTTCATGGGATGAAACTCTCATGGAAAGATGGCAGTTTCAAGTCAGGCAGCTTATGTCGGCCTGACGGCACAATGCGCTGCACGAAACCCTGAGGGATGCACCATGCTCTTCATTCCGCTGTTTGACGACAATCCGTCACAACGAACGCCCTATGTGGCCTGGGCTGTGATTGCGCTCTGTGTGTTGATTTACTTCTGGCAGCAATCCCTTGGCCCGCAAGCCGAACGGGTGGCTTTCTACCAGTATGGATTTGTGCCAGCCAATGCCAGCGGCACGGCGCCGCTTCCCGCAGGCATCGCGGTTCTGCCGGCCTGGGCAACCATGATCACCGCGATGTTCCTGCATGGCGGCTGGATGCATCTTGGCGGCAACATGCTGTATCTATGGATTTTCGGTGATAATGTCGAAGATTCAATGGGATCGGTAAGGTTCGCCTGTTTCTACCTGCTGTGCGGGGTGGCCGCGGCACTGGCACAATATATGATCGAGCCGTCTTCCAGGGTGCCGATGGTTGGCGCCTCCGGCGGCATCGCCGGCATTCTTGGTGCCTATCTCATCCTTCATCCGCGCGCAGCGGTGCGCACATTTCTCCTGATCATCATTTTCGTGCGGTTTATCAATATTCCGGCCTGGCTTGTGCTGGGAATCTGGATTGGCGGCCAGTTCATCGCGGTGCCAAGCGCCCTTGCCGGCGCTGATGGCGGGGTTGCCTATTTCGCGCATATCGGCGGTTTCATAGCCGGCATGGTGCTGGTGCCCTTTTTCAAGCGGTCCGATGTTCCCCTGTTCGGCGCGAACGACACACCACCGGAAAGATGGGATGCACGCCCGATTCCCTTCGACGAGATCAGACGCGAGGCAGG
>NTKV01000022.1 GCA_002457745.1 SAR116 cluster bacterium MED-G06
GGATGCGCAGCTGATGAAGGTGCTTGGTGAGGAAGACAGGTTGATGCCGCATCTTCATCTGTCGGCACAGCATGGTGATGATCTCATTCTGAAGCGGATGAAGCGCCGTCATCTGGCAAGGGACGTGGTGAGGTTCTGTGACGAGGCCCGCCGTCGTCGCCCGGATGTGGTCTTCGGAGCCGACCTGATTGCCGGGTTTCCGACCGAGGATGAGGCCGCGCACAACGCCACCCGCGCGATGGTCGAGCGGGCCGGTCTGACCTATCTTCATGTCTTTCCCTTTTCGCCGCGGGCCGGGACGCCGGCGGCGCGGATGCCGCAGCTTGACGGCAAGGTGACACGGGACCGTGCCGAGGATCTGCGAAGGTTTGGCGCGGCGCGGCTGGCCGCTTTCCTCGAGAACAGCGTTGGCAGCCGTGACCAGATCCTGGTGGAATCAGGCAACAGGGGGCATGGCCGCACCTATGCCAGAATGCAGGTCGATGGTGATTTCATCACCCCGGGAAGCCTTGTCGATGTGACGGTGACAGGCCATGACGGACAGATGCTGACAGCAACAAGGATGACGTAATGAGCTGGCTGAAGAAACTCACATCCGGGCTCAGCAAGACCAGCGCCAAGGTCACCTCGTCGCTCTCCTCGCTTCTTGGCAGGACGTCGATCGATGCCAGCTCGCTGGAAGAGGTCGAGGACGCGCTGATCCTGGCCGACCTGGGCACAGCCGTGGCGTCACGGCTCGCCGAAAAGGTGCGCCGTCACAAATTCGATGGCGAGGTTACGGCGGCTGCACTTGCCGATGCCCTGTCAGATGGGATCACCGAAATTCTTGAGCCGGTGGCGATCCCGCTTCAGGTCGAATCCGGCAACAGCCCGCATGTAGTGCTGCTTGTTGGTGTCAACGGGTCTGGCAAGACCACGACAGCTGGCAAGCTTGCACAGCAATGGCGCCAGCAGGGCAAAAGCGTAATGCTGGCCGCCGGTGACACGTTCCGCGCCGCCGCCATCGAGCAGCTCAAGGTCTGGGGCGAGCGCACCGGCACCGAAGTGATAGCCGGAGATCAGGGCGGCGATGCGGCGGCACTGGCCTATCAGGCGCTGGAGGCGGCGCGCGCGACCGGCACAGAGGTGCTGATCATCGACACGGCAGGCCGTCTGCAGAACCGTAGCGAGCTGATGGACGAGCTTGCGAAGATCGTTCGGGTCGTCCGCAAGCTTGACGAGACGGCGCCGCATGATTCGGTGATCGTGCTCGACGGCACCGTCGGACAGAACGCTCTCTCGCAGGTCAGCGCCTTTCGCGAGGTTGCCGATGTCAGCGGTCTGATTGTCACCAAACTGGATGGCTCGGCAAAGGGCGGCATTGTCATCGCACTGGCCGAACAGTTCGGCCTGCCGGTGCATGCTGTCGGTGTCGGCGAGGGAGCGGATGATCTGCAGCCGTTCGAGGCCCGCGATTTCGCCAATGCCCTTGCCGGCGTTGACGAGACCAGCTCATAGCAAGCCGGATCATGACCGGCGGTCACAGGGTCAGCCGAAGGGCGAGCTTGCACGCCCGGTGAGCCAGTAGACGAAGATCCCGACATATTCGTGGAGCCAGCCCCGAACGGCATCAGTGCCGGTTTGGAAACTGAACAGAGGCGGGTCTGTCGTTGCTGTCCGGAAATCGGTGGGATAAGGAATCAGCCCTTCCCAGCCAGCCGCGTTGAAGGCTGCGACCGCGCGCGGCATATGTGATGCCGAAGTGACGAGGATCCAGCGCGACCCCGGCTGCGGCACCGCAACCGTCAGGCTGTTCACCGCATTTTCCCAGGTGTTGCGGCTTGTCACCTCGAACAGAACCCCGCTTTCGGACACACCAAGCTCGGCAAGCAGCCGGCGGGTGACTTCAGCTTCGTTCCAGCCGCGTGGCACCAGCTTTCCACTGAAGCCGGAGAAGATCAGCATGGCCTGCGGCTGCTGGCGATGCAGCATGATGGCTTTTGTCATCCTGTCGGCGGCGGCATTCTGCTGCGGCTGGGCGCGGGTTTCGGACACCCACCCGCCACCGGTATGGCCACCAAGAACGATGATGCCATCCACCTGCTGGGTGATCTTGGGAACCTCGTAGCTGTCTTCCAGTATCCGAAGCGGCGCTGTTGACAGCGGCAGGGTGGCGTAGAGCAGCGGCAGAATCACCGCGAGGCCAAAACAGGCGCGCATCATTCGCCGCCGCCGCAACAGCCGCAGCAGACCCGCCAGGACCAGCAGGATATAGGGATGGGCCAACGGTTCCAGAAGGATGGCCAGCGTTTTGGACAGAATGAAAAACATCCCGCAAATCTTGACAACCCTGTCGAAAAAGCGCAACACACCGCTACATCACGCCATTGCTGGCCGCCAGACCTTTGCGGGTCCCATCCGTCCTTGAAGTTTTCGAGCACGGGTGTGAAATGCGTTTGCGGCAGGCATGGCACCAGAATTCAACAGGTGACAGGAGTGCCGGAGGCACCATGTTCGACAATCTGAAGGACAAGCTGCAGGACGTCTTCAGCGCGCTTGGCAAGCGCGGGGCGTTGCGCGAATCGGATGTCGATGCGGCGCTCCGTGAAGTGCGGCTGGCCCTTCTTGATGCCGATGTCGCGCTTCCCGTGGTGAAAACCTTCATTGCGTCGGTGCGTGACAAGGCCGTCGGGTCCGACGTTCTGAAATCGGTGCGTCCTGACCAGCAGGTCATCAAGATCGTCAATGACGCGCTGGTCGAGGTTCTGGGAACCGATCCGGCACCGCTGAACATTCAGGTGAGTCCGCCAGCCGTCATCCTGATGGCCGGTCTTCAGGGCTCGGGCAAGACGACAACCGCCGGTAAGCTGGCGTTGCGGCTTCGCACGCGCGAGCGCAAGAAGGTGATGCTTGCCTCGCTTGACGTGACCAGACCGGCCGCGCGGGAACAGCTTCGCATTCTTGGTGAGCAGGCCGAGGTCGGGGTGCTTCCCGAGGCTGACCGTGAAAGCCCGGCGCAGATTGCCAAACGCGCGCTGCAGGCAGCCAAGCTGCAGGGCTTTGACGTGCTGATCCTTGATACGGCCGGCCGTGTGACCATCGATGAAGGGCTGATGGCCGAACTTCGCGAGGTCAAGGCGCTGACCAACCCGCATGAGGTGCTTCTTGTCGCCGATGCCCTGACCGGCCAGGACGCGGTGACGACCGCCACCGCCTTCAATGAGGCTGTGGACATCACCGGTATCGTGCTGACCCGCCTTGATGGTGATTCGCGCGGTGGCGCGGCGCTGTCCATGCGCGAGATCACCGGCTGCCCGATCAAGCTTGTTGGCGTCGGCGAGAAGCAGGACGCGCTCGAGGAATTTGATCCGGCGCGGCTCGCCGGCCGCATTCTCGACATGGGCGATGTTGTCGCGCTTGTCGAAAAGGCGGCAGAGACTATCGAGCAGGAAGAAGCTGAACGCCTTGCCAAGCGCATGGCGAAGGGACAGTTCGACATGAACGACTTCCTCTCGCAGCTTCGCCAGCTTCAGAAGATGGGCGGGCTTGGCGGCATAATGGGTATGCTGCCGGGTCTCGGGAAGATGCAGAAGCAGATTGCTGCCGCCGGGATCGATGATTCGATGATCCGCCGGCAGGAGGCGATCATCCTCTCCATGACCAAAAAGGAACGTGTCTCGGTCGGGGTGCTGAACGCCTCACGCCGCAAGCGCATTGCCGCCGGGTCCGGAACCTCCGTTCAGGAGGTCAACCGGCTGGTCAAGCAGTATCAGGACATGTCCCGCATGATGAAGAAGCTTGGCGGGAAATCCGGTGCCGCGATGATGAAGGCGCTGTCTGGCGGTGGTCTGCCAGGTGGCCTTGGCGGCCTTGGTGGGGGAATGCCGGGTGGAATGCCCGGAGGAATGCCGGGTGGAATGCCGGGAAATATGCCAATGGGGGGCAAGGGCGGATTGCCAGGCCTTCCCGGCGGTCTGCCGGGGCTTGGTGGCAAGCCATCCGGCAAAAAGAAATAGTCAAAACAGCCATAACTCTCTTCGAAAGGACGAACCTTCATGGCTCTCAAGATCAGACTCGCCCGCGGTGGCGCAAAGAAACGCCCATTTTACCGGATCGTCGTGGCTGAAGCCTCGGCCCCGCGCGACGGCCGCTATGTCGAACGTGTCGGCACCTACAACCCGATGGTGCCGAAGGACCATGAGCAGCGTCTGACGCTGAAGTCCGAGCGCATCACCTACTGGCTTGGCCAGGGTGCGCAGCCGACCGAGCGCGTGCAGAAGATGCTGGCAGGTGCCGGCCTCACCGAGGCGCCGGTGATTCGCGAACAGCCGAAGAAGTCCGCTCCCGGCAAGAAGCGCGCCGAGCGTGAAGCTGAAGCTGCTGAAGCTGCAGCCGCCGCGGCGGAAGCCGCCGCTGCCGAAGAGGCTGCCGCTGCTGAATCTGCTGCCGAAGAGGCTGCTGTCGAAGAGGCGCCAGCCGAAGAAGCTGCTGCTGAGGAAACTGCTGCCGAGGAAGTTCCTGCTGAAGAAGCTGCTGCCGAAGAAGCTGCTGCTGAAGAGGCTGCTGCTGAAGAGGCTCCTGCTGAAGAGGCTCCTGCCGAAGAAGCTGCTGCTGAAGAGGCATCTTCAGAGGAGTCATGACCACTGGCCGGCTGCCGATCGGGGCGGTCGCAGGCGCCCATGGGGTGAGAGGCCAGTTCAAGGTCAAGCCGTTCACCGCTGCGCCACGCGACATTGCCGCCTATGGCCCGGTCTGGGCTGGCGACCGGCAGCTGACCCTTACCATCCGCGGGGTGACCGCGAATGGTCTTGTGATTGTCTCGGCAGCAGAAGTGACCGACCGCGACGCGGCACAGGCGCTTCGTGGCACCCCGCTCGAGGTAGATCGGGCGGCGCTTCCCGAAGCCGGGGATGACGAGGTCTATCATGCTGATCTGATCGGCATGACGGTCGAGGTCACGGACGGCACGGTGATCGGCAGACTGGTCGCGCTTCATGATTTTGGCGCTGGCGAGATTGCCGAAGTGAAACCTGACCGAGGGCCAAGCCTGATGCTGCCTTTCGATCCGGCCTTCGTGCCGCAGATCGATGTCGAGGCAGGACGGATCACCCTCGATCCGCCGGACGGGTTGCTGGAGCCGGAATCGGATGGCGAACGGTCGCCAGATGACCAAAGCAGCGACCGGAGCAAGGAGGGGGGCAATGGCTGATCACGGGTGGCAGGCAACGGTGCTGACACTGTTCCCGGAGATGTTTCCGGGGCCACTCGGCGCGTCACTGGCCGGGAAATCGCTCGAGGAGGGCATCTGGAGGCTGAAAACACTGGACATTCGGCAGTTTGCAAGCGATAAGCACCGGACTGTCGACGACGTGCCGCTTGGCGGCGGTGTCGGGATGGTGCTGAAGCCGGATGTTGTGGCCACGGCGCTGGATCATGTGAGCGCGGCACCGGGTCCGCGGATTTACCTGACCCCCCGGGGTCGGCCGCTGGACCAGCCTCTTGTTCGAGAGCTTGCCGATGGCGATGGCGCGGTGTTCCTGTGCGGACGCTATGAAGGTGTCGACCAGCGTGTCATAGACGCTGCGGGTATGCTGGAGGTGAGCATCGGCGACTACATCTTGTCGGGGGGCGAGATGGCGGCGCTGACAGTGATGGACGCGGTGGTCAGGTTGCTGCCTGGCGTGATTGGAAAGGCGCAGAGCCACCGCGAGGAAAGTTTTGAGACCGGGTTGCTGGAGCCGTCGCTCTACACCCATCCGCGGAACTGGAACGGAATCGAGGCGCCGGAAATACTGGCGTCAGGCCACCACCGGAAGATCGCCGACTGGCGAGAGGCGGAGGCAAAGCGGGAAACGCAGCAGCGGCGTCCCGATCTATGGCAAAGGTACCTGCAGGGGCAGGGACCAGACAAAGAGACGAAGGAATAAGGCGATGAACATCGTTGACCGCATTGGACAGAAGCAGATGGAAAAGGCGCTGGCGCAGCGCGCCATTCCGGAATTCGGACCTGGCGACACAGTGCGCGTCGAGGTCAAGGTTGTCGAAGGTTCGCGTGAGCGGATCCAGGCCTTTGAGGGCGTTTGCATTGCCCGCAAGAATGACGGCGTGAATTCGTCCTTTACAGTTCGCAAGCTGTCTTACGGTGAAGGTGTCGAGCGGGTCTTTCCGCTGTACGGCCCACAGGTTGCCGGCGTGACCGTTGTCCGTCGCGGCCGCGTGCGTCGCGCCAAGCTGTATTATCTTCGTGGACGGACCGGTAAGGCCGCACGTATTGCTGAAAAAACCACAACGCGCGAGGCATCTTCCTCCTGACGGCATGGTCCGGCAGGGGAGACAACCTCGCCGGCAGCCCCTATGGAGGAACACATGTCGGCGCCAAAGACCCTTTTTGACAAAATCTGGGATGCGCATGTCGTGCATCGTCAGGATGACGGCACCTGTCTGATCTATATCGACAGGCACCTTGTTCACGAGGTCACCAGCCCGCAGGCTTTTGAAGGCCTTCGCACCGCTGGCCGCCAGGTGCGCGCACCAAACCGCACGCTGGCCGTTGCCGATCACAATGTCCCGACAACAGACCGCTCTGCCGGAATCGAGGATGAAGAATCCCGCATTCAGGTTGAAGCGCTGGCGAACAATGCCGCCGAATTCGGGGTTCCCTATTTCGCGATGAATGATGTCCGGCAGGGCATCGTTCATGTGATCGGGCCGGAGCAGGGCTTCACGCAGCCGGGCATGACCATCGTCTGTGGCGATTCCCACACCGCGACGCATGGCGCCTTCGGTGCGCTTGCGTTCGGCATCGGCACGTCCGAGGTCGAGCACGTGCTGGCCACCCAGACGCTGATCCAGCAGCCGGCAAAGAACATGCGGATCTCTGTCGATGGCGAGCTCGCCCCCGGCGTGACCGCCAAGGATGTGATCCTGGCGATCATCGGCAAGATCGGCACCGCGGGTGGTACCGGCCATGTGATCGAGTTTGCCGGATCGGCGATCCGTGATCTGTCGATGGAAGGCCGGATGACGGTCTGCAACATGGCGATCGAAGCTGGTGCCCGTGCCGGCATGATTGCGCCGGACGAAAAGACCTTCGCCTATCTCGAGGGCAAGCCGATGGCACCAAAGGGCGAGGTCTGGGAGAAGGCCGTTTCCTACTGGCGCTCGCTGCCGTCCGATGACGGGGCCAGCTACGACACCGAGGTCGTGCTTGATGCCGCTGATATTGCGCCAACCGTGACCTGGGGCACATCGCCCGAGGATGCGTTGGCGATCACCGAATCGGTTCCTGATCCTGACAAGGAAAAGGACGATGTAAAGCGTGCCAAGCTGCAGCGCGCCATCGATTATATGGGGCTGACCCCGGGGCAGAAGCTGACCGATGTGAAGATCGACACAGTCTTTATCGGCTCCTGCACAAACAGCCGTATCGAAGACCTTCGCTCTGCCGCTTCGGTGGCCGAGGGCAAGAGGGTTGCCGATGGCATCCGTGCGATGGTGGTGCCGGGCTCTGGCCTGATCAAGGAACAGGCCGAGGCCGAGGGGCTGGACAAGGTGTTCACTGCCGCCGGTTTCGAGTGGCGTGAGCCCGGCTGTTCCATGTGCCTGGCGATGAACGCAGACAAGCTGTCTGTGGGGGAACGCTGTGCCTCGACCTCGAACCGCAATTTCGAGGGACGCCAGGGCCGGGGTGGTCGTACCCATCTTGTCAGCCCGGAAATGGCCGCCGCCGCCGCGGTGACCGGCCATCTGACCGATATCCGCGATTTCCAGGGCTGAGGAGGACATCATGCAGAAATTTGATCAGCTGACCGGCGTTGCAGCGCCGCTCAACATCCTCAATATCGACACCGATATGATCATCCCGAAGCAGTTCCTGAAGACCATCAAGCGGTCCGGGCTCGGGGCAAACCTGTTCGACGAGATGCGCTTCACCCAGGACGGCACGGAAATTGCCGATTTTGTGTTGAACCGCGACCCGTATCGCGGCGCGCAGATCATCGTCGCCGGTGATAATTTCGGCTGTGGGTCGAGCCGTGAGCACGCCCCCTGGGCGCTTCTTGATTTTGGCATCCGCTGTGTGATCTCGACCAGCTTTGCTGATATTTTCTACAACAACTGCTTCAAGAACGGCATTCTGCCGATCAAGGTTTCGGCAGACGACCGTGATGCGCTGATGGCCGATGCTGCCGACACCGAGAACCCGGAACT
Organism: SAR116 cluster bacterium MED-G06; assembly: GCA_002457745.1. GTDB lineage: Bacteria > Pseudomonadota > Alphaproteobacteria > Puniceispirillales > Puniceispirillaceae > UBA8309. Next base: position 8,188 of record NTKV01000022.1, read on the forward strand.
GTCGATCGACCTCGAGGCCCAGGTGATCCGTCGCCCGAATGGTGGCGAGATCGGCTTCGAGATCGACCCGTTCCGCAAGCAGTGCCTCCTCGAGGGGCTGGATGATATCGGCCTGACCATGGAAAAGGGCGAGTCGATCGACAGCTTTGAAGCGGCGCGCGGTGCTGACAAGCCCTGGCTCTAGGTCAGGGTCCGTTCTGTAGACAATATACTGACCACAAATCTGACAGGCCTCTCGAGCTGACATGCGACAGGGGCGGGAGAGGCGAATGGCGTCAAATCGTAAAATCATGGTGCTGCCGGGTGACGGCATCGGCACCGAAATCATGAAGGCCAACATGAAGATCATCGACTGGCTTGCAAAGCACAAGTCGATCGATTTTGACATGCAGGAAGGCCTTGTCGGCGGTGCCGCCTATGACGCCCACGGCACGCCCCTGACTGACGAGACGCTGGCGGATTCGATTGCCTCGGACGCGGTTCTGTTCGGTGCTGTCGGGGGCCCGCAATATGACAGCCTCGCTTTTGAGCTGAAGCCGGAACGTGGCCTTCTTGCGCTTCGCAAGGAGATGGACCTGTTTGCCAACCTGCGCCCGGCGATTGTCTTTCCGTCGCTGGTCGAGGCGTCAACGCTGAAGCCCGAGGTGGTGTCCGGCCTCGACATCATGATTCTGCGCGAATTGTGTGGCGGATCCTATTTCGCCGAGCCGCGCGGCATCGAGGATCAGGCCGACGGCACCCGCAAGGGCTATGACACCAATGCCTACACCACGCCCGAGATCGAGCGGATCGGCCGTGTCGGGATGGATCTGGCGCGCAAGCGTGATGGCCGGCTGATGTCGGTGGAGAAGTCCAATGTCATGCATTCCGGCGTGCTCTGGCGCGAGGTGATGACAGCGCTTCACGCTGCGGAAGGTGATGGGGTCGAGCTTGGCCACATGTATGCCGACAACTGCGCCATGCAGCTTGTCCGCAACCCGAAGCAGTTTGACGTGATCGTCACCGACAACCTGTTTGGTGATCTGTTGTCGGATTGTGCGGCGATGCTCACCGGATCGCTTGGCATGCTGCCGTCGGCGTCGCTTGGCGCGCCCGATCCCGAGACCGGCCTTCCGAAGGCCATGTATGAGCCGGTTCATGGCTCGGCACCGGACATTGCCGGCAAGGGCATTGCCAATCCGCTGGCGCAGTTCATGAGCTTTGCGATGCTTCTTCGCTACAGCTTTGATCAAGGGGACGAAGCCGATCTGCTGGAGGCGGCGGTCGCCAAGGCGCTGGAGACCAACCGCACTGGTGACATCATGACACCGGGCTGCACCGAGACCGGCACCGAAGGCATGACCGCGGCTGTGATCGACGCGATGGACCGGATGGCGCGGTAACGCGCCGTTCACCGGGTGTATAGGGTTCACCGGGGATACATATACTGAAACCGAATGCCGTCGCATGATGATGCGCGGCACGGGATGAGGACTGAAATGGGATACAGAGTAGCCATAGCCGGTGCCACCGGCGCTGTTGGACGCGAAATGCTGCAGACGCTTGCCGAGCGGAATTTTCCGGCCGACAAGGTGATTGCACTGGCGTCATCGCGCTCGAACGGTCGCGAGGTGTCTTACGGTGAGGATGATATCCTCACGGTACAGGCGCTCGACAAGTTCGATTTTGCCGAAGCCGATATAGCGCTGTTTTCTGCTGGCGGGGCTACTGCCAAGGACGTGGCGCCAAAGGCAGGCGCGGCAGGCTGTATTGTCATCGACAATTCATCGGCCTTCCGCATGGATGATGATGTGCCGCTGATCGTGCCGGAAGTGAACGCCGATATGGTGGACAGTGCGCTGGTTGCCAATGGCGGTCGCAACATCATTGCCAATCCGAACTGTTCGACAGCGCAGCTTGTCGTGGCGCTGAAGCCGCTTCATGACGAATTCGGCGTGCGCCGCGTTGTTGTCTCGACCTATCAGGCGACATCCGGTGCCGGTAAGGTCGGGATGGACGAACTGTTCAACCAGACCCGCGGTATCTATGTGAATGATCCGGTGCAGCCGGAACATTTCACCAAGCAGATCGCCTTCAACGCCATCCCGCATATCGATGCCTTCCTTGATGACGGTTTCACCAAGGAAGAATGGAAGATGACCGTCGAGACCAAGAAAATTCTCGACCCGGCGATCGAACTTGTCGCGCATTGCGTCCGCATTCCGGTGTTTATCGGGCATAGTGAGGCTGTCTTCATCGAGACCGACAAGCCGATGACCGAACAGGGCGTGCGTGAGCTTCTTCGTGAGGCGCCCGGTGTGACGGTGATCGACCACCGTGCAAATGAGGGTTATGTCACTCCGCACGAGGCTGCTGGCGAGGATGCTGTCTTCATCAGCCGCATTCGCAAGGACCCGACGGTTGAGAATGGCATGGTGTTCTGGTGCGTTTCAGACAATCTTCGCAAGGGCGCGGCGCTGAACTCGGTGCAGATTGCCGAGCTGGTGGCAGAGCGCGGCCTGTCAGGTCGCTAGGTCAGCCGCTGGCGAGCGCCGCCACATCCTGAAGATGGTCAAGAAGCGCCAGGTCGCGCCCGTCCGGGCTGGCGGCGATGACCGCCTGTGCCAGCGTGCTGGCGCGTGTGAAGGCCGCCTGCGGATCACTGCCGGCATTCAAAAGACCGGCGAAGGTGGCTGTCAGGAGATCACCCCCTCCAGCCACATTCTGTGCGTCCTGCCGTGCCGGCTGCCGCACAACAGTGCCGCTGGCCTCAACCAGAAGATCACCCGTGCCGTTCGCGCCATCGACAATGCCGGTGGCGATCACGCCTTCCAGCTGGAAGCGGGGGATCAGGCTCTGTGCCGCCAAAGTGGCCGCCGTCACATCCTCCACCTGGTGGCCTGACAGGAAGGACAACTCATAGCGATTCGGCGTGATGATGTCGGCCCGCGGTAGCAGCTCCGTGATCATCGCCTCGGCAAGATCCGGCGCGACATATAGCCGCCCGCCATCCCCCAGCACCGGGTCGAGGATGTAGCGCCTGGCAGCATCCGCCGCCGACTGTCCGGAGGACTGTTTCCAGCCATCAATGAAGCCAGCGATGGCATCGATCTGGTCGGCGTTTCCCAGATAGCCGCTGATCACCGTGCCGATCGCCGACAGCTCTGTCAGCGTGGCAAGGCCATCCAGCACATCACCCAGAATGGCGGCAGGGACCGCGCCACCGGCGCGTCTGCCATATCCGGGATGCGCCGCAAGCAGGATGGTATCGACCAGCAACGGATGCTGGCCAAGTGCTGTCAGGACCGGCCCGGCAACACTGTTGCCGACGAACCCTGCCGCCACGGCGGACTGGATGGAAAGAAGCTGTTTCATCGTCGGCGCGCTGTCTCCGCAAGAGGGTCTTCGGGGTGGTCAACGCCCTGTCTGCGGCCTGTGCCGAACCACAACCGGGCTGCTTTCACATTGACTAATATCCACCTGCCGCCATACATTCCACCAAAAGGTGCCAAGAATAATAAAAGGATGATGCCTCATGGCGAGGACACGGCCGCTGTCGCCGCATTTGCAGGTCTATCGACCGCAACTTACCTCCATGATGTCAATCGCCCATCGGGCTTCGGGGATCGTGCTGACAACCGGCACGCTGGTGCTGGCCGCATGGCTTGTAGCGCTGGCGCTCGGGGCGGAAAGCTATGCCCTTCTGGCCGGGCTGCTGGCGCATCCTTTGGGGCAATTTGTCCTATTCGGCTATTCGGTGGCGCTGATCTACCATGCACTCAATGGACTCAGGCATCTGGGATGGGATTTCGGCTATGGCCTGACCCTTTCGGAGGTTTACCGGAACGGCCATATGGTGCTGTTTCTGACGCTTGTTCTGACGGCGGGCCTCTGGCTCACCGTGCTGCTGTAAAGGGTGAAGGTGATGGCGGAGTATCCGGCAGGCATTCAGCATCGGCGGCGTCACTCGGGGCTGGCGCACTGGAAGTGGCAGCGTTTCAGCGCTGTGGCGGTTCTCGGGCTGATGATCTATTTCACCGTGCTGCTGGCCAGCCTCGGTGGACTTGACCATGAAGGTGCCAGTGGTCTGGTCGGTCATCCTGCCAATGCTGCCGCACTGGCGGCACTTGTGCTGATCGGGTTGTGGCATGGCAGCCTCGGCCTGCAGGTCGTAATAGAAGATTACATCACCCTCGGCGGTGGACGGAACGCTGCGCTTCTTGTGATGCGCATCGTCATGTCGTCGGTCGGTTTGGCAAGTTTATGGGCTTTGACACGCGTCGCTCTCTAGGCGCGGCACAGGCCGAATTTGATCACGGAAAGGCGGACAGATGTCGGCTTATGAAATTACAGACCATTATTACGATGTCGTCGTTGTCGGGGCCGGTGGCGCAGGATTGCGGGCTACACTTGGCATGGCGGCGTCAGGCCTGAACACAGCCTGCATCACCAAGGTATTTCCGACCCGCTCGCACACGGTGGCGGCGCAAGGGGGCATCGGCGCCGCGCTCAACAATATGGGCGAGGGCGACAACTGGCAGTACCATATGTATGACACGGTCAAGGGGTCGGACTGGCTTGGCGACCAGGACGCCATTGAATATATGTGCCGCAACGCCATCCCGTCGGTGATCGAGCTCGAAAATTACGGCGTTCCCTTCTCGCGGACCGAGGAAGGCAAGATCTACCAGCGTCCGTTTGGTGGTCATACGCTGGATTACGGCAAGTCGATGGCGCGCCGCGCCTGCGCCGCTGCCGACCGCACCGGCCATGCGATTCTTCACACGCTGTATCAGCAGTGCCTGAAGCACAAGGCGCATTTCCATATTGAATTTTTCGCCCTCGACCTGCTGATGAACGAGGATGGCGAATGTGCCGGCATTATCGCGCTGTGCATGGAGGACGGTACGCTTCACCGTTTCTGGGGCCAGCAGACCGTTCTGGCCACGGGCGGCTATGGCCGCGTCTATTTCTCATGCACGTCGGCGCACACCTGTACTGGTGACGGCAACGCCATGGCGCTTCGCGCCGGCCTGCCGCTGCAGGATATGGAGTTCGTCCAGTTCCACCCGACAGGCGTCTATGGCGCTGGCGTCCTGATCACCGAGGGTGCGCGGGGTGAAGGTGGCTATCTGACCAATTCGGAAGGCGAGCGCTTCATGGAGCGGTTCGCGCCGACGGCCAAGGATCTGGCAAGCCGTGATGTTGTCAGCCGCGCCATGACCATCGAGATCAATGAAGGGCGCGGTGTCGGTCCGAACAAGGACCACATCATGCTGCATCTCGAGCATATCGACGCCAATACGCTGCATCAGCGGCTCCCGGGGATTACCGAGACAGCGAAGATCTTCTGCGGTGTCGACGTGACCCGTGAACCGATTCCGGTGCTGCCGACGGTGCATTACAACATGGGCGGCATCCCGACCAACTATCATGGCGAGGTGGTCTCGGCACAGGGGGATGAAAACGCCACGGTCCCCGGCTTGATGGCCATTGGTGAGGCGGCCTGCGTGTCGGTTCATGGCGCCAACCGCCTTGGCACCAACTCGCTTCTCGACATCGTTGTCTTCGGACGCGCCGCCGCGCACCGGGCCGCCGAGACCTGCACTGCGAACGGCACTGCCCGCAGTGCGCCGCAGGAAGCCACCGACAAGGCGCTCGACCGCTTTGACCGGATGCGCCATGCCTCAGGTGACGAGGGTGCCGCTGGTATCCGCCTGGAAATGCAGCAGGTGATGCAGCGCCATGCCGCGGTCTTCCGCTCCAGCCAGAGCCTGACCGATGGCGTCGCGAATATGGACACTATCGCCGCGAAGATGGGGCGTATCGGGGTCAAGGACAAGTCACTGATCTGGAACACCGACCTTGTCGAGGCGCTGGAACTGGAAAACCTGATGGGCCAGGCTCTTGTCACCATCCGTTCGGCAGACCAGCGCGAGGAATCGCGCGGCGCTCACGCGCATGAGGACTGGCCCGAGCGTGACGACGAGAACTGGATGAAGCACACCGTGATGTGGCTCGACGAGAACAACAAGTCGCGCCTTGATTATCGCGGTGTTGTGATGAACACACTGAGCAACGATGTGGCGCCGATTCCACCGGCACCGCGCGTTTACTAGGCCCCTGAGGCAGATGAAAGGCACCGAGGACGATGGCTGAATTCACCCTTCCTGCGAATTCGAAGATCACCTCCGGAACACATCACAAGGCGCCGGACGGGGCCTCGAATGTGCGGACCTTCCAGATCTATCGCTGGTCGCCGGATGATGACGCCAACCCGCGTCTCGACAGGTTCGACGTCGATCTCGATGATTGTGGGCCGATGGTTCTCGACGCGCTGATCAAGATCAAGAGCGAGCAGGACAGCAGCCTGACCTTCCGGCGCTCCTGCCGCGAGGGGATCTGCGGATCCTGTTCGATGAATATCGACGGCACCAACACGCTGGCCTGCCTGAAGAGCATCAGCGAGGTGAAGGGCGAGGTGAAGATCTTCCCGTTGCCGCATATGCCGGTGGTCAAGGATCTGGTGCCTGATCTCAGCAATGCCTATCGCCAGCTTGCCTCGATCGAGCCATGGCTGAAAGCCGATGAGGACGCGCCCGACGGCGAGGAACGCCGGCAGTCCCCCGAGCAGCGCGAAAAACTCGATGGTCTGTGGGAATGCGTTCTGTGCTTCAGCTGCTCGACAGCCTGCCCGAGCTACTGGTGGAACAGTGATGAATATCTTGGCCCGGCTGTCCTGCTGCAGGCCTATCGCTGGGTTGCCGACAGCCGCGACGAGAGGACCGACGAGCGTCTCGACGCGCTGGATGACAGCTTTGCGCTCTATCGGTGCCATACCATCATGAATTGCGCGAAGACCTGTCCCAAGGGTCTGAACCCGGGCAAGGCCATTGCCGGGATCAAGAGCGAGATTGCCAGTCGCTAGGCGGCACAGGGCGGCACCGGGCGGCGGACGCGCCAGCCCACGCAGGCGCCGGACCGGATGATGTCTGATCGCGTTACCCATCACAGTGCCTCTCACGAAACCGTTAGTGCTGCGATGGCTGCCGGCATCGCGGCCGGCCGCCTGCAGCCTGACGAGGGACAGCTTGCCGTGGCGCGGGCGCTTGACGACCTTCTGCCAAGGCTGGCCAGCCCTGGCCGGAGAAGCTGGTTCCGCCGCCGCGCCGTGTCGCCGCGCGGACTCTACATCCATGGTGGGGTGGGGCGCGGCAAGACCATGCTGATGGACATGTTCCATGATGCGCTGGTCACCACCACCCCGCAGGCGCCGCCCTTCCGGTTGCATTTCCACGACTTCATGGTGCTGGCGCAGGATGCCATCCATGCGGCGCGCGAAGCAGGAGAAACGGATCCGATCGGGGCCGCGGCCGACAGCCTGGCATCGCGCGGCCGGGTGATGTGTTTTGACGAGATGGAGGTCCGTGACATTGCCGACGCCATGATCCTCTCGCGGCTGTTCACCGCCATGTTTGAGCGCGGAGTTACGGTTGTGGCCACTTCAAACCGGCATGCCGATGAGCTCTACAAGAACGGCCTTCATCGCGACAGGTTCCTGCCTTTCATCGCGCTTCTGAAGGCGCGCTGCGATGTTATGGAGATCGCCGCCGGAGCCGACTGGCGGGCCAGTATGCTGGCGACACTTCCGGCCTGGTACACGCCGGATGACGCCGCTGCCGCTGCCGCGCTCGACGCCGCTTTCATCAGCCTTGCGGGGGGCACCGCGGTCACCGGAGATGTGGTGCGGGTTGCCGGGCGTGAGATCATCTTTGACCGGGTGGCGGGTGATGTGGCGAAGACAAGCTTTGCGGCGCTGTGCGAGGCACCGCTGGCGGCCCGCGACTATCTTGCCATTGCCGGCCGCTTCGCTGGTCTGGTGGTGGAATCTGTGCCGGTGCTGAGCGACAGGAACGAACCGGCGGCACGCCGCTTCATGTGGCTGGTCGATGCGCTCTATGATCGGCAGCGTTTCCTGATCGCCTCGGCGGCAAGCGGCATCGAGGGCCTGTATGACGGCCATCAGTTCGCTTTCGAATTCGACCGCACCCGATCGCGTCTTGGCGAGATGACGCGCCGCGCCAGCTAGCCGGATTCTGGCAGAATCGAAACCAATTCCTCTTGTTTGACCATCCGGATTCCGGTACACCGACGGCACAGTTTCGCGGCAACGCCAGCTGGCAACGCCGTGGTCATAAACCGTCACGACATCAGGAACAGTGAAGCCATGGCCCGCAACAAAATTTCTCTCGTCGGCGCTGGCAATATCGGGGGCACTCTGGCACTCCTCGCCGGGCTGAAACAGCTTGGTGACGTCACCCTCTTCGACATTGCCGAAGGCATCCCGCAGGGCAAGGCCCTCGATATCGCACAGGCAAGCCCGATCGAGGGCTTCGATGCCACACTTCACGGCGCCAATGACTATGCTGCGCTGGCCGGAAGCGATGTGGTGATTGTCACCGCTGGCGTCGCCCGCAAGCCGGGCATGAGCCGCGACGATCTGATCGGCATCAACACCAAGGTCATGCAGCAGGTTGGCGCCGGCATCCGCGACAACTGCCCGGACGCCTTTGTCATCTGCATCACCAACCCGCTCGACGTCATGGTCGGCGTGCTGCAAAAGGCCTCGGGCCTGCCGACGGCACGGGTGGTCGGCATGGCCGGTGTTCTGGACTCGGCGCGGTTCCGCTACTTCCTTGCCGACGAATTCAAGGTATCGGTCGAGGATGTGACGGCTTTTGTTCTGGGCGGGCATGGCGACACGATGGTGCCGCTGGTCCGCTACTCGACTGTGGCCGGCATTCCGGTTCCCGATCTCATCAAGATGGGGTGGTCGACCGAGGCGAAAATTGCCGAGATCGTGCAGCGCACCCGTGACGGTGGCGCCGAGATCGTCGGTCTTCTGAAGACAGGGTCGGCCTTCTACGCGCCGGCCTCATCCGCCATCGAGATGGCCGAGGCCTTTATCCATGACAAAAAGCGCGTGCTGCCATGCGCCGCCTATGTGGAAAACGCCTACGGGCTGGACGGTCTGTATGTCGGGGTACCGGTGGTGATCGGTGCAGGCGGGGTGGAGCGCATTGTTGAAATCGCCCTCGATGACGAGGAAAAAGCGATGTTCGATCATTCGGTTGCTGCGGTGCGCACGCTGAACGAGGTTGTTGAATCACTGGACTAGTGTGAAAGGCGGGCCACCGCCCGTCATGTGGGGGATAACATGAATATTCATGAACATCAGGCCAAGGCTCTGTTGGCCGGCTTTGGCGTGCCGGTACCGCGCGGCGAAGCGGCCTTCTCTGTTGATGAGGCTGTCGCTGGCGCCAACGCGCTTGGTGGTCCTGTCTATGTCGTGAAGGCGCAGATCCACGCTGGTGGTCGCGGCAAGGCTGGCGGTGTGAAGGTGGTGAAGTCGGTCGACGAGGTCAGGGACGTTGCCACCGCGCTTCTTGGCAAGACCCTTGTCACCCACCAGACCGGCCCGCAAGGCCGCGAGGTCCAGCGCCTCTATGTCGAGGAAGGCTGCGACATCGGTGACGAACTCTATCTCTCGCTTCTGGTTGACCGCGGCAACAGCCGGGTGACCTTCATTGCCTCAAGCGAGGGGGGCATGGACATCGAGGAGGTTGCGGAAACGCATCCCGAAAAGATCCTGTCGCTTGGCATTGATCCGGCCACCGGCCTGCAGCCGCACCATGTTCGCCGCCTCGCCGCGGTGATGGGGCTGTCAAAGGACACGGCAAAACAGCTTCCGTCCTTCCTGTCGGGCCTGTACCGCGCCTTTACCGAACTTGACGCCAGCCTTGTCGAGATCAATCCGCTCGTGGTCACCGGAAGCGGTGATCTGCTGGCGCTTGACGCGAAGATGAGTTTCGACGGCAACGCGCTTTACCGGCATGCCGATCTGATGGACCTTCGTGACCTTGCCGAGGAAGACCCGGCCGAGGTGCGCGCCAGTGAATTCGAGCTGAACTACATCAAGCTGGATGGCAATATCGGCTGCATGGTGAACGGTGCCGGGCTGGCCATGGCAACCATGGATATCATCCAGCTTCGCGGCGGCTCACCAGCGAACTTCCTTGATGTTGGTGGCAGCGCCACCGCCGAGCGGGTGACCGAGGCGTTCAAGATCATCCTGTCCGACGCCAATGTGAAGGGCATTCTTGTGAACATCTTCGGCGGCATCATGCGCTGTGACATCATCGCCGAGGGCGTGGTCAGCGCGGCACGGACCCTGGGGCTGGACAAGCCGCTGGTGGTTCGGCTGGAAGGCACCAATGTCGAGGAAGGCAAGAAGATCATGGCCGACAGCGGTCTCGATATCATTCCGGCAGACAATCTGGCCGACGCCGCGACGAAGATCGTCGCCGCGACAGCCTGACAGGGGGAAATGTCATGTCAGTTCTTGTGAACAGCCAGACCCGGGTGATCTGCCAGGGCTTCACCGGTGCGCAGGGCACCTTCCATTCCGAACAGGCGATCGACTATGGCACGGCTATGGTTGGCGGCGTTACCCCCGGCAAGGGCGGGCAGACGCATCTTGGCCTGCCGGTGTTCAACTCGGTTGTCGAGGCCATGGCCGAGACCGAGGCGAACGCGTCGGTGATCTATGTGCCGCCGCCCTTTGCCGCGGACTCCATTCTCGAGGCCATCGACGCCGAGATGCCGCTGATCATCTGTATCACCGAAGGCATTCCGGTGCTCGACATGGTCAAGGTGAAGCGTGCGCTTGATGCCAGCAACAGCCGCCTGATCGGCCCGAACTGCCCGGGAATCATCACCCCCGGCGAGTGCAAGATCGGCATCATGCCCGGCCATATCCACACCCCTGGCAAGATCGGCATCGTCTCGCGCTCCGGCACATTGACCTATGAGGCCGTGGCGCAGACCTCGGCTGTTGGCCTTGGCCAGTCGACCTGTATTGGCATCGGCGGCGACCCGGTCAATGGCACCAACTTCATCGACTGTCTTGAGATGTTCCTTGCTGACGACCAGACCGAGGCGATTGTCATGATCGGCGAGATCGGCGGGTCGGCCGAGGAAGAGGCGGCAGCTTTCTACGCGGCACAGCCGAACCAGAAGCCGATTGCCGGATTCATTGCCGGCCAGACCGCGCCTCCGGGCCGGCGTATGGGCCATGCCGGGGCGATTGTCAGCGGGGGCAGCGGTGCCGCCTCCGACAAGATCGCGGCGATGCAGAACGCCGGGTACGAGATGGCGGAATCGCCAGCCGATATCGGCAATGCTGTTACCCGTGCCATGGCGCGCGCGGGGTAAGTCTGACCGGGTCTGGCGCTGGTGGCTTGAAAGATGCGGCCAGCAGCGCCTAGACTGAACAAAACGATAACGTGAACGGGTGCTAGACAGATGGATGACGCGGGGCAGCGGCCGGAACAGGCCAGCCAGGCCGACGATCTTGACCTGACTTTCCTTTCGGCGGCAAACGCCACTTTCATTGCCGAGATGAACGCCGCATGGCGGCGTGATCCGTCCGCTGTCGACCGACGCTGGGCGGATTATTTCGAACGGCTCAACGCGCTCGGTGACAGCAGTGCCGAAATCGATCAGGGACCCAGCTGGGCGCGCAATGGCAGCCGCATCGTCGGTGCTACCGATCCGGCAGATTCGGTGAATGCCGTTGCCGCCGGCCACGCTGCCGGCCGGCATATGAATGCCGATGACATGCGCGCCGCAACGCTTGACTCGCTGCGCGCGGTGATGCTGATCCGGGCCTATCGCATCCGTGGCCATCTTCTTGCCGATCTCGATCCGCTGTCGCTGGAAACCAAGCCGCTCCATCCCGAACTTGATCCGGCCACCTACGGGTTCACCGACATCGACTGGGACCGTCCGATCTTCATCAACTATGTGCTCGGGCTGGAGACAGCGACGCTGCGCGAAATCGTCGAGACGCTTCGCAAGACCTATTGCAGCACCATCGGTGTTGAATTCATGCATATCCAGGATCCGGCGCAGAAAGCGTGGATCCAGGAGCGTATCGAGGCCATCGGCAACCGCACCGATTTCACCAAGCGCGGCAAGAAGGCGATCTATGAACGCCTTGTCGATGCCGAGGAGTTCGAGAAGTACCTTCACAAGAAATATACCGGCACAAAGCGCTTCGGCGTCGATGGCGGCGAGGCGATGATCCCGGCCATCGAGCAGATCCTGAAGCGTGGCACACAGCTTGGCGTTCGCGAGATTGTCGTCGGTATGGCGCATCGTGGCCGCCTGAACATCCTTCACAATATCCTGGGCAAGCCTTTCCGCGCGATCATTTCGGAATTTCTCGGCAATCCGGCGAACCCGGAAGATGCCGGCGGGTCGGGCGATGTGAAATACCATATGGGTGCGTCGGCGGACCGTGAATTTGACGGCAAGACGGTGCATCTGAGCCTGGCACCAAACCCGTCACATCTGGAAATTGTCGATCCTGTCGTGGTTGGCCGGGTCCGGGCCAAGCAGGAACAGCGCGGGGATGTCGAGCGGACCGAGGTCGTCGGGATCCTGCTTCACGGTGATGCTGCCTTTGCCGGTCAGGGTGTGGTTGCAGAGACCTTTGCCTTTTCCGCGCTTCGCGGCTACCGCACCGGCGGCACCATCCACATCATCGTGAACAACCAGATCGGTTTTACCACCAGCCCGCATTATTCGCGTTCCTCGCCCTATCCGACGGATGTGGCGAAGATGGTGATGGCCCCGATCTTCCATGTGAATGGCGATGATCCGGAAGCCGTGGTGCATGCCGCGCGCATCGCCATCGAGTTCCGCCAGGCCTTTGGCACCGATGTGGTTCTCGATGTCTTCTGCTATCGCCGCTTCGGCCACAATGAAGGCGATGAGCCGATGTTCACGCAGCCATTGATGTACAAGACAATCGGCAAGCATCTGACGACCCGCACCATCTATGCCGAGAAGCTGGTCGCCGAGGGCATCATGACCCCGGAACAGACGCAGAAGGTGGTCGATGACCGCATCGCCTATCTTGATGCGGAATTCGAGGCTGGCACGAATTACCGCCCGAACAAGGCCGACTGGCTGGAGGGAAGCTGGTCGGGCATGCGCACCGCGCACGGGGTGGAACGGCGCGGCGACACCGCCGTCGAGCTCGACAGGCTGCGCCAGATCGGCGAATCGATGACCACCGTTCCCGAACATATGACGCTGAATTCGAAGCTGGCACGGATTGTCGATACCCGCGCCAGGCGGATCGCCGAGGGCGAGGGGCTTGATTGGGCGACAGCCGAGCATCTGGCTTTTGGCTCCCTGCTTCTGGAAGGCGACACGGTCCGCCTCTCCGGTCAGGATTCCTGTCGCGGCACCTTCAGCCAGCGTCACGCCGTCCTTGTCGATCAGGCAACCGAGGAGCGCTATGCCCCGCTGGCCCATCTGTCCGAGGATCAGGCGGTTTTCGAGGTGATCGATTCTCCCCTGTCGGAGGCCTCGGTCATGGGATTCGAATACGGGTTCTCGCAGGCCGAGCCGAACGCTCTGGTCATGTGGGAGGCGCAGTTTGGTGACTTCGCCAATGGTGCGCAGGTGGTGATCGACCAGTTCATCTCCTCCGGCGAATCCAAATGGCTTCGCATGAACGCGCTGGTGCTGCTGCTGCCGCATGGCTATGAGGGGCAGGGGCCGGAGCATTCCTCGGCGAGGCTCGAGCGCTATCTGCAGCTCTGCGCCGAAGACAATATGCAGGTTGTCAACTGCACCACCCCGGCAAACTATTTCCACGTGTTGCGTCGCCAGCTTCGCCGTGATTTCCGCAAGCCGCTGGTGATCATGACGCCGAAGTCGCTGCTCCGGCACAAGGCCTGTGTCTCGAAGCTCGAGGATATGGGCCCCGGCACCACCTTCCACCGCGTTCTTGACGAGCGCGACACCAAGGTGAAGTCAGGCAAGGCCAAGCGTCTGGTGATGTGCAGTGGCAAGGTCTATTACGATCTTGCCGCGGCGCGGGATGAGGCCGAGCAGTGGGATACCGAGATCATTCGTGTCGAGCAGCTCTACCCGTTCCCGACCAAGGCGCTGACCGAGGTTCTGGAAGCCACGCCGAAGGCAGACCTTGTCTGGTGCCAGGAAGAGCCGCGCAATATGGGTGGCTGGAGTTTTGTCCGCGATTTCATCGAAGAGGCGATGGCTGAAGCCGGCACCTCACAGACAAGGCTTGCCTATGCCGGGCGTGACGCTGCCGCGTCGCCGGCGACCGGTTCATTGGCCCGCCACAACCGTGAACAGGCGGCGCTGGTTGCCGCGGCGCTCGGTCACGACACCGACGACAAATAGACAGATTACGGGGGGCGGCCGGACCGGCCGTTCCCATGCGATTGAGCTGGACGGGCGCGCCGCGCCCCAGACCCTAGGAGAGCAGACCGCCATGGCGATCGAAATTACAGTTCCCACCCTTGGTGAATCCGTGGCCGATGCAACCGTGGCCCGCTGGATCAAGAAGACAGGTGAGCCGGTGGCCGCCGACGAGCCTGTTGTCGAGCTGGAAACCGACAAGGTGACCCTGGAAGTGCCGGCCCCGGCTGCTGGAACGCTCGGTGAAATCACGGCTGCAGAAGGTGCCACCGTCGAGGTGGGCGCCATTCTGGCGATGCTGAATGAGGGG
>NTKV01000023.1 GCA_002457745.1 SAR116 cluster bacterium MED-G06
CAGCAACAATAACGCATCAATCGTGCGATGCTTCTGGCTACGGGGCAACATCTGGACCCCTATGGGATGGTCTGCGTAAACTTGCCCGGCGTCGGCCCCGGCGAGTCGTCAAGCCGGACTTGACAGTCCGGCCTTTTGACAAATAGCCCCAGTGACCCCGGATTGAATGTGGGGTGAGATGTGGGATTGGTATCGTTAGGCTTTCAAAAACTGATTCCATTCAGGAACCTGCAACATAATGTGGAATCCCGTCCCTCCGCCATACTCCCTCCGCCATACTTCCTGACACCATACATCCTGACACCATACATCCTGACACCAGCCCCCCTTTTCGCAGCAGATATACTGGTCCTGCCGTGGTGACACGGGACAAGGCCATGACTGACCGGGCAAGGCGCTTTGACACCGCAACCTGTCACCTTTGGTTGCTGATTTTTATGTTTCTTACCCTTCACACCCCCCTATTTTAGTGGCAGATATCGGGTGCGTGACCGTCCGGTCACAACGAGAAACACAGACATCAATAGGTGGAGACCGACATGGCGGGCCCTGAAAACATCAATCTTGCAATTTTGGGTGCCGGGCGTATCGGTCGGGTGCATGCCAGGGCCATCAGCGGCAACGACAGGGCTGTGCTGGCCGCTGTGTCCGATCCGATCCAGGCAGCGGCGGATGACGTCGCGCTGCATTTCGGTGCCACCGCGCGGACGGTCGATGACATCATCGCGGACCCCGCCATCGACGCAGTGGTGATCTGCACCCCTACCGACCTGCACGCAGACCAGATTGAACAATGCGCCCGCGCCGGCAAGGCCATCTTCTGTGAGAAGCCGATCGACCTTGATGCCGACCGGGTGCGGGACTGCCTGAAGGTGGTGGCTGACTGCGATGCGTCGTTGATGGTCGGGTTCAACCGTCGCTTCGATCCCCATTTCATGGCGCTGAAAGCGGCCATTCTGGACGGGCGGATCGGCAAGCCGGAAATGGCCATCATCACATCACGCGATCCCGGCGCGCCGCCAGCTGATTATATCAAAAGGTCTGGCGGCATCTTTCGGGACATGATGATCCATGACTTCGACATGGCTGTGTTCCTGATGGGAGAGTTGCCGGAAAGCGTCATGGCAACCGGATCGGTGCTGACTGATCCGGAGATTGCGACGCTTGGTGATTTTGACAGTGCAACAGCGATATTGCGCTGGGCAGACGGACGGCAGGTGTCGATTTCAAATTCGCGCCGTGCCGTCTATGGCTATGACCAGCGCATCGAGGTGCACGGATCCGACGGCATGGTTGCGGCGCAGAACGAACATCCGATCAATATAGAGGTTGCCACCTCGACCGGGTATGAACGCCCGCCTCTCCATGACTTTTTCATGACCCGCTATGTGGCCGCATACGCCAACGAGATCGATGCCTTCATCGCATCCATGACCCAAAGCGTATCATCGGTGCCAACCGGCGAGGACGGGCTGAATGCGCTGTTGATTGCAGATGCGGCGCTTGACTCGGCGCGGGCTGGCAAGAGCATTACAATCGCTTCATAGCCGGTATGGTGCCGGGAAGACAGCGGGGTATAAGCGGGGTGTCAGACAAACCGGTTGATGATGGCCTCGAGGATTTCCTGCTGACCTGACACCGGCTGCGGGCTCACCCCTGCCGCCTCAACATGCGCGGCGAGGCTTTGCAGGCTGTGGGTGCCATCCAGAATGTCCGCACCGAGGCCTGATTTCCAGCCGGCATAGCGCGCTTCCAGGGCGGCTTCGAGGGTGCCATCCTCCAGCATCGCAGCCGCTGCCTTCAGGCCGCGGGCGCAAATATCCATGCCGCCGACATGTGCTGCGAGCAAATCCTGCGGGTCGATCGACTGGCGCCGCAGCTTGGCATCGAAATTCGTTCCGCCTGTGGTAAAGCCGCCTGCTTTCAGAATCTGGTAATAGGCCAGCGCCACTTCGGCAACATTATTGGGGAACTGGTCGGTATCCCATCCTGACTGGTAGTCGTTCCGGTTCATGTCGATTGACCCGAAAATGCCGAGATCATTCGCCAGTGCCAGCTCATGCTCGAAGCTGTGTCCAGCCAGGATGGCATGGCCCTGTTCGATGTTGACCTTCACCTCATTCTCGAGGCCGTAACGCTTCAGGAATCCGTAAACGGTGGCCACATCGTAATCATACTGATGCTTGGTCGGTTCCTGAGGTTTTGGTTCAACCAGGATCGTTCCGGTGAAACCGATCTTATGTTTGTATTCGACGACCATGTTCAAGAACCGGCCAATTTGATCCATTTCCTGGCCGATGCGCGTATTGAGCAACGTCTCATAGCCCTCACGACCGCCCCATAAAACATAGTTTTCACCATCCAGACGCTTCGTGGCATCGATACAACTTTTTACCGTTGCGGCAGCATAGGCCACCACCTCGGGGTCGGGGTTGGTAGCGGCACCAGCCATGAAACGGCGATGGCTGAACAAATTGGCTGTGCCCCAGAGAAGTCTGACGCCGGTTGACGCCATCTTTTCCGAAAAATAATCGGTGATTTCCTCCAGATTGCGTCGGCTCTCGGCAAAGCTGTCCCCCTCCGGACGAGCGTCCAGGTCGTGAAAACAGAAATAGGGAACGCCGAGGGCACTGAACATCTCGAACGCCACATCAGCCTTGTGGCGCGCTGACGCCATATCATTGCCAAACCAGGGGCGTTCAAAGGTTTCGCCGCCAAACGGGTCGGTTCCCGGCCAGGCAAAATTGTGCCAGTAGCAGACAGCAAAACGCAGATGGTCTTGCATCCGCTTGCCCATAACGATCTCGTCCGGATCATAGTGCCGAAAGGATAGGACCCCGTCACCATCCTCACCCCGGAAGCCAATGGGGGAGTCTAGCTGGAAATAGGAATCTGTCATGGTACCGAACTCCGTAACGCGGTGAATGCCAATGGTCATGTCCCGGTCAAAGCCATCCCACCCTATTCGGGAACTGCGCCAATGATATGTTGGTCGTAATTGATGACCGATCCGGTGATGATGCCGGAATCAGGGCTCAAAAGATAGGCAATCAGGGGGGCGATCTGGTGCGTTTTGACAAGCTGACCCATGGGCAGTTCGGCCTCGGCCTTTTCCAGCCAGTCGTCTGGCGCGTCATGAAATTTCTTCTGCACAACATCCTCGCCTGGGGTGTCCATCCAGCCCGGCGCCACAGCGTTGCATCGGATCAAATCTGACCGATATGCGTTTGCCGCGTTCAGTGTCAGCGTCTGCAATCCCCCCTTCGAGGTTGCATAGGGCGTCAGGAAACTCTGTCCGACATGCGCCGAGGTCGACAGGATGTTCACCATCGATCCGCGCCTGCCGGTTTCCAGAAGATGCCGCACCACACCTTGCATCAACAGGAAAGGCCCCCGCAGGTTGATGTCCATGTGACGCGCCCAGAGCTCTGGCGTGGTATCCACCAGACTGCCGCGTGAGGTGTCGGCAGCACAGTTCACCAGACCATTCACCAAGCCGTGATGGTCGATCGCCATGGCGACAGCCGTCTCGCAATCCTCGACCTTTGCAACGTCGCAGGTCACGAACAGGCAATCGGCACCGGCAGCACGAAGAGCCTCGGCCGCCGCTTCCCCGCGTTCGGTGTTGCGTCCGGTGATGGTGATCTTGCTGCAGCCCTGCCGGATCATGCATTCGGCCACGGCAAAGCCGAGACCCTGGGTGCCGCCTGAAATCAGAACGCTGGTGGTGCTGTTGTCAATCATTTCGGTTTGCTCCTACCTCGACCCACTGGCCGCTGAGCGATGATCTGTCGACCGCATCCATGACCTGTTCGATGACGAGGCCGTCACTGAAGGAAGGCCAGGCGGCCGCCCCTGTCTCGATAGACTGCAGCAGCTCGTGCAACTCGCAGATCTTCACGTCCATATAGCCAAGGCTGTGACCGCCATTCGGAAGAAAGGCGGAATAGGGCGGGTGCTGCGGGCCGGTCAGAATTGTGCGGAAGCCGTCGGTGGCAGGGTCGTCCTGTCGGGTAAACAGCTTCAGCTCGTTCAGCCGCTCCTGTTCAAAGATGATGGTGCCCTTGGTGCCGTGAACTTCCCACCGAAGGCCGCATTTGTAACCCCAGGTCACACGGCTCGCGCCGATATGGCCGTGAACTCCGTTCTCGAACTGGACGAGGGCGGCGACCATGTCGTCATTGTCGACCGATTTCTGGCTGCCCTTGTTCTGGGGATCCTCTCTTTGTTCATGGACAATCGCGATGTCGCCCACCACACGCCTGATGGTCGAACCGGTGAGGTAATGCGCGACGCTGATCACATGGCTCAGCACGTCGCCATTCGCGCCGGTACCGGACTGGTCGCGCGACATGCGCCATGACCAGGGACGATCGCCATCGGCCTCATTGTCGACGTCATAACGGCAGAAGAAGGCGGCGACCCGTCCGATGGCACCCGATTCGATCAGACGCCTTGCGTGGGTCACGGCAGGGTTCTTGGTGTAGTTGTACCCGATGATGGTCTGTCCCGTGCTGTCGGCGGCGGCATCGGCCATTTCCCGCGAATCACCAAGTGAGGTCGACATCGGCTTTTCGCACCAGACATGTTTGCCGGCAGCAAGTGCCGCGATCGAGATTTCGGCATGGGTGTCATTCGGCGTACATACGGAAATCAGATCCACCGCCGGTTCGTTCACCACCTCGCGCCAGTCAGCGGTATAGCGGTTGAACCCAAGGTCGGTGGCGCGCTGCGAGGCGCGGTCAGGGCTGAGATCACAGACAATTTCCAGCCGCGGTCTCAGGCCTGTGCCGAACACGGACGCCGAAGCGCTATAGGCGATTGAGTGTGCCTTGCCCATGAAGCCGGTGCCAATGACGCCGATGCCGATTTCTTTCATGACGATCTCCAGATGCAGTGCAAGCCAGCAGATTTATGGCAAACAGGTTGGAAGCAAAAAAGGTCGACAGAAGTGGTCGCGCATGCCGGCTTCCGGCGCAAGATGAAAAATTATGTATCGGGTGTTTTGAAATATTTTTTCTAAAATTGGTCTTTACATGCTGGTCGTTCAATTTACTGTTTCTGCATGGGGGAAGTCAGACTGGATGAATTTCCCCGTCAAACCTTTGGAGGATATTATGAAGAAGCTTCTTCTTGCGATGTCTGCTGTCGTCCTGTTCTCGGGCGCTGCTCAGGCCGAGCGTTATGTTATGGTTACTCACGGCGAAGGTAAGGATCCGTTCTGGCCTGTCGTTCAAAAGGGTGGTGAAGACGCCGCTCGTGCCGTTGGTGCCGATTTTGAATACATCTTCACACCGTCCGGTGACATGAGCGACATGGCGAAGTCGATCGCTGCCGCCGCTGCCACCCAGCCTGACGGCATGGTTGTTTCGCTTCCCGATCCGGACGCGCTTGGCCAGGCCATCAAGGACGCTGTTGGTGCCGGTATTCCGGTCATCACCATGAACTCGGGCCTTGAGTCGTCGAAGGATGTAGGCGCGCTGATGCATGTCGGTCAGCCGGAATTCCTGGCAGGTCAGGCCGCTGGCAGCCGCGCCAAGGCAGAAGGTGCGACAAGCGCCCTTTGCTTCATTCAGGAAGCCTACAACACCGCGCTGAACGATCGTTGTAACGGTTATGCCGAGTCGGTCCCGACAAAGCTGGCTGACAGCTCGAACGACCCGGCCACCATCCCGACCCGTGCGGCTGCTGCGCTGCAGGCGAATCCTGACATCGACGCCGTCCTGTCTGTTGGCCCGCACGTCTGTGTTGGTGTTCAGCAGGCGATCGACGAGCTTGGCATGTCGGTTCACCACTCCTGCTTCGACCTCAGCCCGCCGGTCATGGACATGATCAACGCAGGCAAGGTGCAGTACACCATCGACCAGCAGCAGCGTCTGCAGGGTTACATGCCCGTCATCGCGCTGCACCTGTACAACACTGGCGCGGGTCTGCTTCCGGGTGCGAACATCCCGTCCGGTCCCGGTTTTGTTGACAAGTCGAACGCATCTTCGGTTGCGGCGCTTGCTGGCGTAGACCGGTAATCGCAACAAACAATCAGGTGGGTAGCGTCACGCTGCCCACCTTTTTTTTAGGTCCAGACAATGAACCAGTCCGCAAGCACCAGAAAAGAATCGGATCGCCTCGCATCCAAGTCATGGCTGAAGTCGCTCTTTGCGCGGCCGGAGATCGGCCCCATCGGGGTCATGCTCCTGTTGTTCGGCATGCTTGGCTATTTTTCCATTCCTGCAGGTGAATTCTCGCTCAACCCCTTTGCCGGGGAAGGCTTCAACGCTCTTGGCATCCGCAACAACCTTCGGGTGATTGCGCAGTTGGGCATCATCGCGCTTGGCGCGGGCCTGTTGATCATTGCCGGCGAATTCGACCTGTCCATCGGATCGATGATCGGGTTTGCGGGCGCCTGCATGGCCATGGTGCTGCGATGGGGCTTTGCCATCGTGATCCCCTATATTTCGTTTGAAGGGGGCATGCATGTCGAATTTTTCACTCTCATACATATAACGGACATATCGCCCATCGGCGCGATCACGATCACCATGTGCTTCACGCTGTTCTTCGGCTGGTTGCAGGGGTACATCGTGGTGCGTTCGGGTCTGCCGTCC
Organism: SAR116 cluster bacterium MED-G06; assembly: GCA_002457745.1. GTDB lineage: Bacteria > Pseudomonadota > Alphaproteobacteria > Puniceispirillales > Puniceispirillaceae > UBA8309. The sequence continues at coordinate 6,603 of NTKV01000023.1, forward strand.
TTCATCGTGACGCTTGGCGGCCTGTTCTTCCTTCGGGGACTGACCGAGGTTTCGCTGCGCGCATTCAACCATCGCCCGGACCAGACCAAGGGGGCGACCACGGTTACCGAGCTGCCTGACATCAAGAACATCATCGATGTGCCTGGTCATGGCGAAATGGAACGCGACGCGGCAAAGGCATTGTCCGAGGCAGACCTGATGGCAATCCTCAAGGATGTGCCGGCAGACACCATCGCCAGCCTGACCGAACGTCTGCAATATACGGCGCAGCGCGTCGCCGATGCGAAGACCCAGATCATGGCGGCAAAAGGCGTCAAGCCGCTCGAGCGCGCGCTGGAGAATGCGATCGAGTCCGGCAATACAGTGATGGCCGATACCATCCGCAACAAGATCGAGACCTTTGTGGTCACGCCGACTGTGCCGAAAGAAATCACCGACATCGACGTGGCCAGAGCCTATATCGACACCATCGGCTCGGCCCGTCCGGTTGCCAATTTCTTCGGTGGTGACATTCTTCAACCGATCTTCGATTTCCTGTATTTCCCGGTCGACTGGAACACCAATAATTTCGGCAACCAGTTTGCCCCGGGTCTGTATTCCTGTGTGATGATCTGGGTCATCCTGGCGCTGCTGTGCTATGTCGTTCTCAGCCGCACCCAGGCTGGCAACTGGATCTATTCCACGGGCGGTAACCTGCAGGCGGCCAAGGCCAACGGCGTCCCGACGGACCGGGTGAAGATATCCCTGTTCGTCTTCTCGGCCTTCTGCGCGACGATCTTCGCCACCTGCCAGGTGTTCGAGGTGAACACCGCCGATGCCGCGAAGGGCAACCTCAAGGAACTCGAGGCCATCGCCGCCGCCGTGATCGGCGGGATCGTGATGACCGGTGGTTTTGGAACCGTGGTTGGTATCATTGTCGGTGCCTTCATCTTCGGCCTGGCCAAAGAGGCCTTCTTCTATATTCCGGGAATTGACGGGTCGTTCTACCGGGTTTTCCTCGGTCTTGTGATCATCGCTTCGGCATTGCTGAACGAGAACATCCGCAAGCGCATCATGGGAGCGCTCTGACATGGCCGCCAACACCACAGAACCACTCATCGAAACCAAGGGTCTGGTGAAGAACTTCGGATCATTCACCGCGTTGAACGGCGTCGATCTGCAGGTATTCCCGGGAGAGGTCCACGCGCTTCTTGGCGACAATGGTGCCGGCAAGTCAACGCTGATCAAAATCCTGTCCGGAGTGTTCAAGCCGACGGAGGGTGAGATCTTTGTCGAGGGCGAGAAGGTATCGTTCACCTCTCCGCGAGACGCCACCGGCGCCGGCATCGGCACGGTGTATCAGGATCTGGCGCTCAATGCCCTGACCTCGGTCACCCGTAATTTCTTCCTTGGACGTGAGATGACACATTTCCCGGGGCCGTTCGGCATTCTCAAGACCGCTGAGATGGATCGGATCGCCACCGAGGAAATGGCCAAGATCGGGATCAATGTGGCCGACCCGAATCAGCCCGTCGGCACCATGTCCGGTGGCCAGCGGCAGACACTTGCGATCGCCAGAGCGATATATTTTGGCGCGAAGGTGCTGATCCTTGACGAGCCGACCTCGGCGCTTGGTCAGAAACAGCAGATGGAAGTGCTGAAGACCATCCGCAAGGTGCAGCAGTTTGGCGACATCGCCATCATCCTGATCACCCACAACGAGATCCACGCGCGCCTGATTGCCGACCGTTTCACTTTCCTCAGTCTTGGCGAGGTGATTGGGCAGGGCACATCGAAGGATCTGGAAGGTGATGACATCAAGCGTCTGATGGCTGGCGGTGCCGAGATCGGTGACCTTGCCAAGGAGCTCGCGGTCTAGCACGTCGGGGGAAGAGATAAAATATGGACGCCACCGAGCTCCCCATCAGACCGGAGACCCTTGATCAACTGGTCGCGCAGATCGAGACGCAACATGCCACGATGCCGAAGAGACTGCGCGAAATAGGAAGCTTTGTCCTTGGTCATCCGGAGGCCATTGCCCTCTCGACGCTGGCGGAACTGACAGCAGAAACGGATATCGCCACATCGGCCTTTGTCCGCTTTGCCCAGACCCTTGGCTTTGACGGCTTTACCCAGATGCAGGCTGTCTTCCGGCAACAGGTGCGCAGCAGCTGGCCGCAATATGCGAGCCGTCTTTCCGATATGGCCCATGTCGAGCCTGCGGACCATCTCGAGGCGTTGTCGGTGTCGGCGGTTGACTCCATCAACCGGTTTGCCAACACGGTGTCGATGGACACTCTCGAGACTGCCTGGCAGAAGCTTGCCGCTGCGGAGACCATCTGGATTGCCGCTTCCGGTCGCACCAAGCCGGTCAAGGTCTATATGAGCTATCTGCTGACCACGCTTGGCATCCGGTCGCAGGAAATGCGGGAATCCCCGACCGAGGCGCTGCGCGAGGTCAACCTGATCGGCCCGAAGGACGTTCTGTTCGTTGTCAGCTTCGCACCCTATGGCGAAGTATCGGTGAAGCTGGCGCAGGAAGCAAAGAACCGTGGCATACCCATTGTCAGCATCACCGACACCATTGTCAGTCCGCTAGCGCTCGACACCACCCTGCTGGTCACCGAAGAAAACCTGTTCGGCTTTCGTTCGCTCTGCGCAACCATGAATCTGACCCAGTATCTTGCTATCGAGGTGGGGTTGCAGCGCGAAAAGGGATTGAGCGATGGGTGAGCCGCTACTGGATGTCATCTGTATCGGCAGGTCATCTGTCGATCTGTACGGTGGTCAGGTTGGTGGCCGGCTGGAGGACATGTCCGGGTTTTCCAAATATATCGGCGGCAGCCCCACCAATATCAGCATCGGATGCGCACGGCTGGGCCTGAATTCCGCGCTGATCACGCGTGTCGGTGACGAGCATATGGGGCGTTTCATTCGCGAAACCCTTGACGGCGAAGGTGTCGACACAAGCCATGTCACCACCGATCCGGACCGGCTGACGGCCCTTGTCATTCTCGGCATCCGCGACAGCGAGCAGTTCCCGCTGATCTTCTATCGCGAGAACTGTGCCGACATGGCGGTCGGAGAAGAGGATATCGATCCGGATTTCATCGCGTCGGCGAAGGCTGTTCTCGTGACAGGCACGCATTTCAGCACCGATCGCGTCGCCGGTGCCAGCTTTGCCGCCATGAAACTTGCCCGGAAATTTGGACGCAAGGTGGCCTTTGACATCGATTACCGACCCAACCTGTGGGCGCTTGGGGGGCATGCTGACGGCGAGAGCCGGTTTGCCGAGAGCGCGCGGGTGACGGCGCATCTTCAGACGGTGCTTCCATATTGTGATCTCATTGTCGGCACCGAAGAGGAATGGCACATCGCCGGCGGCACAACCGATACCATCTCCGCCCTGCAGGCGGCGCGTCGCCTGACCGATGCAACAATTGTCTGCAAGCGTGGCCCGCTTGGCTGTGTCGTCTTTGAAGGTGACATTCAATCCTGGGACAGCGGCGTGGCGTCACCGGTCCGCGAGATCGAGGTGTTCAATGTTCTGGGGGCAGGGGACGGCTTTATGGCCGGCTTCCTGTCGGGCTGGCTTCGTGACGAAGCGCCGGCCAACTGTGCCCTTTATGCCAATATCTGCGGTGCGCTGGCGGTCTCCCGCCATGGCTGTGCGCCGTCATACCCGTCGCAGATCGAACTCCGGCATATGATCGAGACGGGAAGCGAGGAATTTCGGCTTCGCAAGGACAGCAAGCTGGAACAGATCCACTGGGCAACCACCAGGCGGCGGCGGTATGACAGGTTGCTGGCCTTTGCGTTCGATCATCGGAGCCAGTTCACCGAACTGGCGGAAACCTATGGGCGAACGGAAGCCGATATCGACCATTTCAAGAGGATTGCCCTTGATGTGGCGGCCGGCACGGCGGGGCTACGTGACGGTGTTGGTCTGCTGGTCGATGACCGGCTTGGTCGCTCAGCACTCCACGCCGCGTCAGATCACGACATGTGGATTGGCCGGCCGATCGAACAGTCGGGCGTGTTCCCGCTGGCGTTCGAGGAAGGGCCGGACCTTGGCAGCCGCCTGGCCGAATGGCCAGCCAATCACTGCGTCAAGGTGCTGGCGCCGATCCGCACCGATGATCCGGCTGATCTGATTGCCTATCATGAATCGGAACTGCTGAGGCTGGCCGATGCCTGTCGCCAGACCGGGCATGAATTCCTGTTCGAGATCATAACGGGCAACCGCGGAAAGGCCGCCGCGCCAGAGCAGGTTCTGGAATTGATGGCCAGATTCTATGACCTTGGTGTCGCGCCTGACTGGTGGAAGCTGGAGCCGATCGAGGACGCGTCGTTCTGGACCGCTGCCGGAGATATTGTGCGGGCCAACGACCCACATCTTCAGGGCATCATTGTGCTTGGCAAGGAGATGCCGGACGAACAGCTGGCACGGGTCTTTGCGCTGTCGCGGCCAGAGCCGCTTGTGCGGGGCTTTGCCATCGGGCGGAGCATTTTCAACGAGGCGGCAAAGGGCTGGTTTGCCGGCACACTCGATGATGCCGCCGCGCATGACAAGATGAAGGCGATCTATCAGGGGCTGATCGCCGCATGGGACAACGCCGCCTGAGCGCGGTCGGATGTAAGCAGGAGACACAGATGGCAACGGTCCGTTTGACGATGTCACAGGCGCTGACGCGCTGGATGACGGCGCAGAGCATCGAACAGCTTGACGGCAGCATCGAGCCGGCCTTTGCCGGGGTATGGGCCATCTTTGGGCATGGCAATGTCGCTGGCCTTGGCGAGGCGCTCTATGGTGTTCGTGACGAGATGCCGACCTTCCGGGGCCATAACGAGCAATCGATGGCGCATATTGCCATCGCCTATGCCAAGCAGAAGCAGCGCCGCAGGATGATGGCGGTGACAACCTCCATCGGCCCCGGCGCAACCAACCTGGCCACCGCTGCGGCGCTGGCGCATGTCAACCGTCTGCCGGTGCTGTTGCTTCCCGGTGATGTGTTCGCCACGCGTGCCCCTGATCCGGTGCTGCAGCAGGTGGAGAGTTTCGGTGACGGCACGGTCTCGGCGAATGACTGCCTTCGCCCGGTCTCGCGTTATTTCGACCGGATTACCCGTCCGGAACAGCTTCTTCAGGCGCTGCCGAAGGCGATGTCGGTTCTGACCGACCCTGCCGATTGCGGGCCGGTGACGCTTGGCCTGTGTCAGGATGTTCAGGCCGAGGCATGGGATTATCCGGAAAGTTTCTTTACCCCGCGTGTCTGGCACATGCGGCGGGTGATGCCGGATGGTGGTGAGCTGGACCGTGCCATGGCGGCCCTGAAAGCCGCCAAACGCCCGATGATCATTGCCGGTGGCGGGGTGCGCTATGCCGGTGCCTGCGCCGCGGTAACGGCGCTTGCCGAACAGGCTGGCATTCCGGTGGCGGCAACCCAGGCCGGCAAGTCCAGCCTGGTTGAATCACACCCCATGTATGTCGGATCACTTGGCGTGACCGGCGCTTCGGCGGCGAACAATCTGGCCGCAAAGGCCGATGTCGTGCTGTCGGTCGGAAGCCGCCTTCAGGATTTCACCACCGGGTCGAACAGCCTGATTGGTGGGCAGGTCGTCGCGCTGAATGTGCAGGCACATGACCTGGTCAAGCATGGTGCGATGCCACTGATGGCAGACGCGCTTCGCGGGATTGAGGCGCTGACCGCCGGCTTGGCTGGTCACGCAACAGACAAGGCCTATCAGGCCGAAATCGCGGATCAATGGTCAGGATGGATGGACGCGGTTGGCGCCGTCTGCGATTCCCCGTCCGACAGCAACAGCCTGCCGTCGGATTCGCAGGTGATTGGTGCCGTGAACCGGGCCTGTCCTGCCGAGACGATTGTCGTTGGCGCAGCCGGGTCGATGCCGGGGGAGTTGCACAAGCTGTGGCAGGTTGGTGCGGTTGACGGCTATCACATGGAGTATGGTTTTTCCTGTATGGGCTATGAGGTGGCGGCCGGCATTGGCGTCGATATGGCGGCACCGGACCGTCCGAATGTGGTCTTTGCCGGTGACGGGTCCTATCTGATGCTGAATGCCGAGCTGGCGACGGCAGTGATGATGGGGTCGCGAATGACGCTGATCATCACCGACAACCGCGGATTTGGCTGCATCAACAGGCTACAGGCCGGCACCGGCGGGGCTGCCTTCAACAATCTGTTCGTGGACTCACACCATGAGGTGTTGCCGGAGATCGATTTCGTGGCACATGCCGCCTCGATGGGGGCACGGGCACAGAAAGCAGGCTCGATCGCCGAGCTGGAGAGCATGACCGCAGAGGCGATTTCGCGTGACGGGGTCGATGTCATTGTGATCGATACCGACCCCGGGCCATCGACCGCGGCAGGCGGCACCTGGTGGGAGGTCGGCGTTCCCGAGGTCTCGGAACGCACCGAAGTGACAGCCGCCTATGAAGGCTGGCGTGATGGCAAACAGCGCCAGCTGTTGCGGGGAGAGTGATTGTGTCGAAGCTTCTTGTGCACCCTGACCTGAGTGGCAATGGCCCGGTTCATGATGTGACGCCGGCTTCGGCAGGCTGGGGCCATGTCGGCTTCGCGCTGTATGACATTGCGGCTGGCACCAGCGTTGAACTGGAGGGCACGTCGGATGAAATCTGCCTCGTGTTGCTGTCTGGCAGCGCCCGCATTATCGCCGGTGATCTCGATACCGGTATGCTTGAGGGGCGCGCCAGTGTTTTCGACAAGGTGGCGCCGCACTCGGTTTATGTGCCGATGAAGACAGGCTGGCGGGTCGAGGCTGGCAGCGACGCCGAGCTTGCGGTCTGCCGGGCGCCTGGGATCGAAGGCAAGCTTCCCCCGCGTTTGATCAGCGCGGAGAACATGCCGCTCGAGACGCGCGGCACCGGATCAAATGTGCGCCATGTCTGTAACATCCTTCCCGAGACCGAGCCGGCGGACAGCCTTCTTGTGGTGGAGGTAATCACCCCGGCAGGCAACTGGTCATCCTATCCGCCGCACAAGCATGATACCGATAATCTGCCAGAAGAATCCTATCTCGAAGAAACCTATTATCATCGTGTGAATCCGCCGCAGGGCTATGTCCTGCACCGGGTCTATGATGACAGCCGGGAGCTTGACGAGACCATGGCCGCCGAAGACCGGACGGTGGTGCTGGTCCCGCGTGGCTATCACCCGGTCGGCGCGCCGCATGGCTATGAGAGCTACTATCTCAATGTCATGGCGGGGCCGAAGCGTATCTGGAAGTTCAAAAACGATCCGGCGCATGAATGGATGCTATCATGAATGACATGTCGATGAACTGGGACCAACGGGCCGAGGAAGCCATCGAGGCGCTTCTTCATGGGCCTGGATTTTATCTTGCCGAAAGTGTCTTTACCGCCGAGCAGGTGGCACAGGCCAACCGTATCATCAACGCCCATTCCGATGTGGCGCAAGCGGCGACCCATTTCCACGGCGAGCACGCTGACAAGATCCATCTTCAGCGCCGTGTCTGGAACCTTCTGAACAAGGGAGATGTCTTTGTCGATATGGTGCAGCACCCGCTGGTGATGAAGGTGTTCGGCCCCATCCTCGGGCGCCAGTTCATCCTTGGCTCCTACGCTGCCAACAGGCTGCTTCCCGGTGCCCCGGGCCAGGAGCCACATATCGACTATCCCTATTGGGACCTGCATGACACAGGTGAATTCCCGATCGGAATCAATGCCGGCTTTCACATGAACTGCCAGTCGTTGATCAGCCTTCATGAATTCACCGCCGAGAACGGCGCTACCGCCGTGGTGCCGGGCTCGCAAACGCGCGGCGTCTATCCGGGAAAGGACGAGTTCGCGAAGGAACATATCCAGCTCTGCTGTCCGCCCGGCAGCCTGTTGCTGTTTGTCGGCATGACCTGGCATTGCTCGATGCCGAACAACAGCAGCGGCGAGCGCACCTCGGTCCTTGGCCAGTATCTGCCGAAGTTCGTCAAGCCGATGGAAGCCCTCGACCGTTCAATCAATGCGGATGTGCTGAATGCGGCCACTCCGGAATTGCGCCAGCTTCTTGGTGTTGACCTGCGCTATCCCGAACTGCTTGAGGATGCCGAGGCAGGCAATGCCGAAGGGCGCAACAGCTGAACAACCCTGACTGCCGGTAACATGATCCTGAAAGGTTTGCCCGTATGAAACTTCGTCTCGGGATGTCTCCCATTTCCTGGTCGAATGACGACCTGCCGCAGCTTGGCGGTGATACGCCGCTGGAGGTCTGCCTGTCCGAAACCCGTGAGGCCGGATTTGTCGGCACCGAAACGGGTGGCAAGTTCCCCAAGGAGGCTGGGGCCTTGTCGTCAGTCCTTGCCGATCACGATCTGGCGCTGGTTTCGGGCTGGTACAGCGGCACGCTGATCAACAATGATCTGGAGTCGGAACTCGAACAGATTGCCGATCAGCTGGCATTGTTCAAGGCAGTCGGGGCCTCGGTCATCGTCTATGGCGAGACCTATGAGACGGTGCAGAACAGGCAGGAACGGCCTTTGTCCAGCCGTCCGAAACTGGATGATTTCGATGTCGCCGCCTATGGCCGCCGCCTGACCGCACTTGCCGAACATTGCGCGGGTGAAGGGGTGCCGCTCACCTTCCATCACCATATGGGAACAGCGGTCGAGACCGAAGCCGAGCTGGATGCGGTGATGAATGCCACCGGCGAGGCGGTTGGCCTGCTTCTGGATACCGGCCATCTGGTTTTCGCCGGCGGTGACAATGCCGCCGTCATCGCCAGACATGGCAAGCGGATCAACCATTTTCATACCAAGGATATCCGCGCTGATGTCCTGTCTGGCATCGACCGCAATGAAGAGAGCTTCCTTGATTGCGTTCTGAAAGGCGTCTTCACCGTGCCGGGGGATGGGATGATCGATTATGACGACATCATGAAGCGGCTGTTCGATAGCGGCTATGAAGGCTGGGTGATCATTGAGGCTGAGCAGGATCCGGCCACGGCCAACCCGCTGGAATATGCGAAGATCGGCTATAACAAGCTGCATCAGGCGCTTCACGATGTGGGTTACAGCCTCGCATGACCCTGCCGTCCGAACGCATCGCCACCCATCTTGCTGGACGCCCTGTCCTTGTTGTCGGACGGGCCGGGATGGACATCTATCCGGTGCCGGACGGAACGCGGATCGAGGATGCCAAAGAGTTTGTGAATGATGTTGGCGGGTCGTCCGGAAACATCGCTGTCAGCATTGCCAAGCAGGGGCATGAGGTGATGCTGATGGCCGCCATGTCGGATGACGGGGTTGGCCGCTTTGTCACGCGATCGCTTGGCGATTATGGCGTGGACACACAGCATTGCTTTGTCACCACAGGGCTGGAGCGGACGTCGCTTGCCATGGCCGAGACCACGACCGACAGCCCCGATGTCACCATCTACCGCAATGACGCTGCCGATCTTGCCATCACCCCGGCGCATGCCGAGGCGGTTGATGTGGCGTCACTTGGGGCCATCATCATCACCGGCACCGCCCTGTCGCGTGAGCCGTCACGAAGCGCCTGCGCGCGTCTTGTCGAGCTTGCCGCCGATGCCGGATGCCCGGTGGCGCTCGACATTGATTACCGGGCGCAGGCCTGGGCCGATGCTGGCGAGGCGCGTGAGGTCCTTGCCGGTCTGGCGCGGCGGGTCGACATGGCTGTCGGTAATGACGAGGAATTCGACCTGATCGCCGGTGGCGATGGCCGCGCCTTTGCCGCCACATTGGCCAGCGCGGGCGCACTGGTCCTCTACAAAATGGGCGAGGGCGGCTGTGATATCATGGAAAACGGCAGCGAGACCCATGTCGGCATCTTCCGGGTCACGGCGCTGAAACCGTTTGGATCGGGAGACGCCTTTCTCGGGACATCGATGGCGTCGCTTGCCGCCGGACCCGGGATCGTGGCGGCTGTCACACGCGGTGCCGCGGCAGCGGCCATCGCGGTCTCCCGGCGGGGCTGCGCGCGGGCCATGCCGACGGCAGCAGAGATCGATGGTTTCATGGACCGGAGCCCCATGGAAACTGACGTGCGGAAACCAGACTGAACGGAGACTGAGCCATGCATATCGCCCCCTATGACAACGGCAACAAGCCGATAGTCGATGCCGAGAACAGCACTGTGCCGCTCAACTATTTCAACATCGTCAAGCTGAAGAAGGGCGAGGCTTTCGAATATCAGGTGCCGGGATACGAGACCTGTATCGTGCCGGCGACCGGGACAGTGGATGTCGACGTTGAAGGGGTCAGCTTCGCCAGCCTTGGCAGACGCGGCGAGGATGTCTGGGATGGCGATCCCGAAGGCGTCTATGTCCCGGTTGGGGCAAAGGTGACCATTGTCTGCCAGTCCGACGAGACCGAAACCTTCATCGCCGGGGCCAAATACGACAAGGTGCTGGAACCGTTTGACGTGCGTGAACCCGATCTTGTCCAGTATGGATCGGACGACACCAAGACGCATCGCAAGATCAAACACATCCTTGGCCAGAAGCAGCATGACAGGGTTGGCCGGCTTCTTGTCAGCGAGCTGTTCACAGTGGGCGCCGGTGGCTGGTCGGGCTTCCCCAGCCACAAGCATGACACCAACCGCCTGCCTGACGAGACACGGCATGACGAGACCTATAATTTCCGCTTCAAGCCGAACTGGGGCTCGGGACTGCAGATGCTGCAGCGTGAAGATAACGAGCCTGGCGACGCCTATCACATCGTGGATGGCTCAACCATCTGTATCGACAATGGCTATCACCCCTGTTGTGTGCTGCCCGGATACGAGATGTATTATTTCACAATTCTCGGGGGGCTGACGCAGCGCTCGCTGGTCCAGTATTTCCAGCCAACCCACGCCTATCAGATTGAGACGATTCCGGGCATCAAGGACATGATTGCGAAATTCAAATGACAGGTCCGTCGGGATGAGCCTTGCAACGCTGTCAGAGGTACTGCGGCCCGCGCTGAAAGACGGGTATGCGGTGGCTGGCCTGGTGACGCTGGGCTGGGAAGAGATGCGCGCCTATGTTGCCGCCGCCGAGGCGGAGGCTGTGCCGGTCATCCTGCAGGCCGGCCCCGGCTGCCGCGAGCACACCCCGCTGCCGGTCCTTGCGGCGATGTTCCGCAGCCTTGCTGAAGAGGCGTCGGTGCCGGTTGTGGCGCATCTTGACCATGGCTACAGCTTTGAGGAATGCCGCATCGCGCTTGAGTGTGGCTTCACCTCGTTGATGTATGACGGCTCGAAAAAGCCTCTGGCGCAGAATATCGACGAGACAGCCCGCATTGCCGAGATGGCGCATGCAGCCGGGATGTCCTGTGAGGGCGAGATCGGCTTTGTCGGTTATCATGGTGGCGCGGACTCCGCCGGGACCGACCCGGATGAGGCGGCGCAGTTTGCCCGCGACACGGGCGTTGATGCCATGGCGGTTTCGGTTGGAAACGTGCATCTGCAGACGCGCAGTGGGGCCCGGCTCGACGAGGACCGTATTCGTGCCATTGAGGCGGTCACCGATCTGCCGCTGGTGATCCATGGTGGATCGGGTGTGCCCGACGCCCAGCGCACCGCGCTGGCGCGCACCTCCAGCATCTGCAAGTTCAATATCGGAACCGAGCTGCGCATGGCGTTTGGTGCCGCGCTTCGTGAAGCGGTGGGGGCCGATCCCGCGCGCTTCGACCGGGTGCAGATTCTCAAGGAGACGCATGACCCGGTGATGGCGGCCACCCGCCGCGTCCTCGCCGCACTCAAGCCGGCCTGAGCGCGCTTCAGCTTCCGGGCAGGTCGCGTTGCAGGTGGAATTCGGGATCACGGCGTTGCCGCAAAAGCACCGGTATGATTTCGCTGTATCCATGCCAGAGCGATGGAGATGGGTCTGGCAGATCGTGGCTGATCATGTCATGCAGCTTCGGCAACTGGTGATAGGGAACCATCGGGAACATGTGGTGCTCGATATGATAGTTCATGTTCCAGTATATGAACCGACTGACCGGATTGATCAGCACCGTGCGTGAATTCAGCCGGTGATCTCCGACATTGTCCGCAAGCCCTGCATGCTGCAGAACGCCTGTCATCATATGATGCCAAGCCCCATAGAGGCGCGGCAGCCCGATCACCATCAGCGGCAACAGGCTGCCAAAATAAATGGCAGTGGCAATGGTGACCGCATAGATGGCAACCCAGACGCGCGCGACAGTCACAACTTTTGGCTGTTCCTGTGCGGGGATATAGGTGAGGTCCTGCGGGTCAATATATCCGGCCGCATTTCTGAGCATCATAACCCAGCCGCCAATGGCATCCGGGATGCCAATGAAATTCAGGATAACGGTGACAAAGGCCGGCGGCCGCATGACCTGGATTTCCGGATCGCGTCCCACGATAATGGTGTCGGTGTGGTGGCGGGCGTGGCTCCATCGCCAGACAGTCGGGTTTCTGACCATGCAGAAAGATGCAATCTGATACAGCCACTGATTGTAACGACGCGTCCGAAAGGCTGTTCCATGACCACATTCGTGCCAGCGCGAATCCATCGCCGACCCATAGAGAACGCCATATATCATCCAGAACGGTACGGCGGCCAAGCTGCCCCACAATAAAACGCCGCCGGCAAGCGAGGCAGCCATGATGCCGAACAGGAGCGCCGTGTCACGCAGGGCGGCGGCGTCATCCCTCTGCATCAACGACTTCAGTTCATGTCGGGGCAGGGCAGTCTGATACCAGGTGACCCCAGCCAAGCCGGTGGCTTCAGCTTGTCTGGTGGAGTCCCCTGTCAGGCTATAGTCACGCAGCGTTTCCATTGAAAACATGCCTCTTGCTCAACTGCCCCCTCAGCAAACCATATCTGAGCCGTCGTCTCAAGACGGTCGTCAAGCAGGCGCCGGGTCATCATCTGCCTCGGCCGAGCGCCGAGATCTAGGCCGACAGACCCAGAATCTGCCGTGCCTGTGCCGGCGTTGCGACCGGCCGCTCGTGGCGCGCGCAGATCTCGACAACGCGCTGCACCAGCGCGGCATTCGAGGGGGCCAGTGTTTCGCGATTCATCCGGATATTGTCTTCAAGGCCGGTGCGGGCATGGCCGCCTGCGGCAACGCACCATTCATTCACCTCGATCTGGTGACGACCGATGCCGGCAGCACACCATTCGCTTCCCGGCAACAGACGCTCGACAGTCCTGATGTAGTAGTCGAACACATCGCGGTCGGCCGGCATGGCGTTCTTCACCCCCATGACGAACTGCACATAGGCCGGGCCCTTGAGCCGTCCGTCAGCCTGCATCGCGGCGGCCTGATGGATGTGCGACAGGTCGAAGGCTTCAACCTCCGGCTTGATGCCATAGGTCAGCATCTCGTCCGCCAGCCAGTCGACAAGGTCGGGCGGGTTCTCATAGACGCGTGTCGGAAAATTGTTCGACCCCACGGTGAGTGAAGCCATGTCGGGGCGCAGCGGCAGCATGCCGCCGCGTTCCCTGCCGGCCCCTGAGCGGCCGCCGGTTGAGAACTGGATGATCATGCCGGGGCAATGTGTCTCCAGCCCTTCCTTCAGGCGGGCGAATTTCTCCGGATCGCTCGACGGGGTCTGGTCGTCATTGCGGACATGCGCATGGCAGATGGTGGCGCCGGCTTCAAAGGCCGCCTGGGTGCTTTCCACCTGCTCGGCCACGGTGATCGGTACCGCCGGATTCATCTCCTTGCGCGGCAGCGATCCGGTGATGGCAACACAGATGATGCAGGGCTTTGCCATGGCCTATCCCTTTGGTGCCAGAACAAAGTCGAACTCGACATCCCAGTAGAAATCACCGTCGAGACCAACCTCGGCAATGCGCGCCGGATCATCAACCCGGTTGAACTCGGCAATCAGGCTTTCCTTCACCCCGAACACCGCGTCGCTGTCGATATAGGGGTCATCGGGGTCAAACACATGCGTTGTGACCTCGTCAAACCCGTCCTTGGAGACGATATAGTGAAGATGCGCCGGGCGGTTGCCATGGCGGCCAAGCTTGTCGAGCATGTTGCCAACAGGGCCGTCTGTCGGCACCGAGTAGAATTTCGGCCTTACGGCCTTGAACCAGTAGCTGCCATCGGCGCCGGTGCGGAACACGCCGCGAAGATTGAAATCCGGCTGGATGCCCTTTTGCTGCACGTCATAGAAGCCGTCATCATTGGCCTGCCACACGTCGATTTTCACGCCTTCAACCGGCGTGCCATCGATGTCCAGTACCCGCCCCCGCACGACCATATCCTCGCCCTTGCCATCGAGGCAGATGTTGGTCCCCATCTCATATTCCGGGGTGCCACCGATATGGAACGGGCCGAGAACCGTGTTCTCCGACGCGCCCGCCGGCCGCCGTGAATTGATGGCGTCCACCAGCATCGACACACCAAGCACATCCGACAGCAGAATATATTCCTGGCGCCAGTCGTCGCATTTGTGGCCGGTGGCGGTCAGGAACTTTATGGCCTGCATCCATTCTTCCTGCGTCGGCTCGATTTCCTTCACCGCGGCGTGAAGATGGCGGATCACGACATCCATCACCTCGCGAAGGCGCTCGTCCTTCGCCTTGACGTTCTGGCCGGTGACGATTTCGGCTGAGTTGTGTTCGGTGAAATGCGCTTTCGCCATGATGTGCTCCTAGCGGGCAAGAATTGTTTTCAGGACTTGGTGACGTCACCGTCCGGATCGGTCGTCATGTCTGCAGCGTGCCATCCTGCCTGTGGGTCAGATCTTTCAAGAAGGCCGTCGACACTCCAGAAATACGGCATTTCGGGTCCGGTTTCCAGCTTCAGAACGGAGGGGGCTGATCGGGGTTGGCCGACAGCCTCATGCGTCAGGCCCATGTATCAGGCCCGGTCACCGGATGACTGGACGCCTTCAACTGACCACCGCGAAATGGTGGCGACAAGGTGATCCAATGACCTCCTTACAGATGGCTGTCGCCGGGGTTTTTGATTTGGTTGCAGAGCTATGAAC
>NTKV01000024.1 GCA_002457745.1 SAR116 cluster bacterium MED-G06
CCGTCAGGATCAGCTGCCCCCACCATACCGAAACAGTAAAAGTCGGGCCTGAGGATGAAGGCGTCGAGTTGCCGATCTTCAAGAATCCTGGCCACTTCCGGATGCGACTCCGCGGCAATCACAATGGCCCTGGTCTCGTCGATCTCCGTCTTGTCAAGCATGCGCGATCTGGCAACGAACGCGCAACGACCGGCCATCGCATCACCAAGAAACCTGCCGTCGGCAAGTCGCGGTTGCGGCATTCTGATGCCGCGCATGTCATCGCCCTGTGGACCGATGGCATGATCCAGATCGCGGCTGATCGAGTTCATCTGCGCGGCACCATCAGGTCGGATGGCATGGGTCAGCGCGTCAGCGGTCTCGGCGCTGTTCATCATCCTGCCCACATTCACCGCGGTATCGATATAGGTGCGGGTGTGGCTACGACGCTCGGCCTCGTAGCTGTCCAGCAGCGAGTCAGGTGCCCCCCAGCGTAACAGCGCAGCCAGTTTCCATCCCAGATTGGCAACGTCGCGGATACCGGTACACATCCCCTGCCCCAAAAACGGTGGCATCAGATGTGCGGCGTCACCGGCAACCATCAAACGCCCCTGGCGCCAACGCGTCGCCAGCTTCGATTCAAAGCTGTAGACAGCTTTCCGCGCGATCTCGCCATCCTCAGGCGTGATCGCCGGGCGCAGTCGCGGCCAGATGAAGTCATCCTGGGTGACCTCGTTCCCGTTTTCCTCCGGCCTCAGGCTGATTTCCCAGCGCCTCCACTCCCGTGGACATCGGACATAGGTGGTCGGGCGCTCGCGGTCACAGGTCTGGATGGTGAAGTCACCAAGGTCAGGGCGTGGCCGTTTCAGCTTCACATCGATCACAAGCCAGCGTTCCTGAAAGCCAAGATCCTCCCAGTCACTGTCCATGGCCCCGCGCACCACCGACCTGGCACCATCGGTGCCGATCACATACTCAGCCGACACCTGATGGCTGCTGCCGTCATAATCATACCGGACGTCCACATGGTCACCGTGGTCGTGAACCGAGGTGACATGGGCAGCACGGCGAAGCGCGACGCTGTCACACGCGGCAATGCCGCGGTTCAGTTCGGCCTCCAGGTCCGGCTGATGAAATCGATAGCTGGGATACCAGCCAAGCGGGCCGATGTCCTGAGGGCGTGGCCAGTCGAGAAGCAGATTCTGGTCTCGATCCACGAATTTGGTTCCGACATTGACGCGCGCATCGCGCCCGATTCCCCCGGCAAGTCCGATCGACTGGAAAACGCGCATGGCTTCGTCATCGAAATGCACCGCACGCGGCAACGGATAGACCGCCTCCTCGCGCTCCAGAACCAGAACATCAATCCCGTACCCCGCCAGAATATTGGCAAGGGTGGCACCCGTCGGCCCTAGACCAACAATCACGACTTCATGATCGGGCTTCATTTTACAACCATCTGATTTTACGAAATTAACGTGTTATCTGATCATACAACCAGGGACAATCCACCATCATCGGTGTGCGCTTGCCCTCGGCGGCAGCCTTGAGTCTCATATCGCGCATCACACTACGCCGATCTTCGGGAAGATGCACCCTCTCATGTCCCCAGAAACTCGGCCCGACATCGGTCTCATGTGGTTGCCAGCTGTCGACATCGATGATGCGCCCGCCCCATCCGCTCTCGATAAAAAAGCGTGACGGCGTACGCGCATAGAATGATGTCATATAATCATTGGTATGCCGCCCAAGCGTGTAGGCCACGCGCTCTTCTTCAAGAAGCGCAAGGTCATATCCCTGGCCCACATCATCAAGATTTCGGTATTCCACCATGAAATGATGCAACCCGCGCCGGCCAGTGCCAATCATCGCAAAGCTGTGGTGACGTCCGTTCACATGGAAGAAATACATCGGATAGGGCGACAGCCCGTAATCACTGACATGAAAGCCAAGAATGTCGCGGTAGAAGGGAAGCAGCGGCGCAACATCCATGACGTGCAGAACGGCATGCCCCATCCCATAGGGCCCGGTCAGAAACCCTTCAATCGAGCGCGCGGGGCGGAACGGATCTGTGGCAAGCCGCGGCATGGCGAACAGTTCGACCCGGTTGCCGTCGGGATCATCGCAGTAGATCATCCGCTCGACAAAACGCCGGTCGCACAGGTCACGTCCGGCCTCGGTGACTTCAACCCCCGCGCTTTCCAGCCTCGCGCCAAGATCGTCGAGCTCCTCGGTGTTCGAGACCTGCCATCCCATGAAGGCAAGCTCATCACCAGGCTCATCCATGATCACAAACCGCTGACGCCAGTCATCCATGCGGAAAGCCAGAGACCCGCCGCCATGATCAACCTGCTGCATTCCGAGAAGTCGGCCAGCATAGTCCGCCCAATCGCCAAGCGACCGGGCGCGAATGCCCATATATCCAAGCGCTGTGATCGGCATGTCCAAAAGTCCTCCTGACGACAGCGTAATGGTGTCCATGACCGACTGGCAAGACACCTTGGAACAGCGACCCGCGCCGGTCTCCTCGGTCATGCGTAACAAAGTCGCGCGAACCGGTCCTGTACGGATTAGCAATTGACCGGCCGGGACGCTCTGTGGCCTTTAAAGAGGAACCGCAACGCAAAGACGTGGACCAGACCGACAGATGCCTCAGGCGACGGACACAGACGGCAGGAAATTTCGCGAAACGCTGACAATCTGGCCTCACAGGTCACTGTCGCCGCGCGGCTTTCTTCTGGTCATGGCAGCGCTTGGATCGCTTGCCTTCTGCATCGGGCTTGGTTTCTTCCTTCTTGGTGCCTGGCCGGTGATTGGCTTTCTCGGTCTTGAAATTCTGGTCGTCTGGTTTGCCTTCAAGATGAATTACCGGGCTGCGGAACGGCGCCAGCATCTGACCGCGACGCCGGCAAAGCTGAAGATCGAAAATGTCTCGCCAGCCGGCAAGACCGACACCACCGAGCTGCCAACTGCCTGGGTCAAGGTTGAACTGACGCCGCGGGACGAGCCGGACCCGCATTCGCGTGAGCGGCAGAAAATTCTGGTCCGGTCGCACGGACGGACTGCCGAAATCGGACATTTCCTGCATCCGGCCGAAACCCCGAAACTGGCGCGCGAAGTTGGCCAGATGGTCGAGCGGGCGCGGTCCGCAGCACTGCGCGAGGAAGACCCGGATACCGCAGAGGCGGCAACAACCGTTCGCTAGCCTGATAAACAGCGCCCTTCGTCCGGTCCAAAAGGACGTGCATTTACCTCTTTTCCGCGCCACATTGCCGAGATGGACATCCTGAACCCCTTCCAGATTGCCCTGTCACTGCTGTTTTCCGGCGATGCGGAGCTGATGTCGATCATCGGCCTGTCCCTCAGCGTCAGCCTGACAGCGGTGGTCACATCACTGGTCATCGGGCTGCCACTTGGTGCTATTCTGGCCGCCTACAGGTTTCCGGGACGGACACCTCTGATCGTGATCAGCAACACCTTTCTCGGCATGCCGCCGGTGGTCATCGGCCTGCTGATCTATCTTTTGATCTCGCGTGCAGGCCCGCTTGGTTTCATGGGGATCCTCTATACTCCGGCTGCAATGATGCTGGCCCAGACCGTGCTTGTTTTGCCGATCTCCATCGCGCTGTCGCGCCAGGCCTTCGAGTCGCTCAACGCAGAATATGCGCCTCTGTTCCAGTCCCTTGGCCTCGGGCGCACAGCCCGCATCAGCGCGCTGGTGTTCGAGGCGCGCGCGGTGCTGATGACCATTGCCCTTGCCTGTTTCGGACGGGCCATCTCCGAGGTCGGGGCGGTGATGATTGTCGGAGGCAATATCCGCCATTCGACACGGGTGATGACAACCTCCATCGCGCTTGCCACCTCGATGGGCGAACTTGCTTTCGCCATGGCGCTTGGCATTGTCCTGCTGCTGGTGGCGTTTGCTGTGAACATCGCAAGCCAGCTTCTGCGCAACTCCTTCCGGAATCTTGGCCATGACGTCTGACGCGCGCTCCGAAGTCATCCTGTCGGCCCACGGCCTGGAACTGGTCCGTGAAGGAGTGCGCCTTCTTCACGACATCTCCCTGGACATCAGACGCGGCAGCATCACCCTGGTACTGGGGCATAACGGCGCCGGCAAGACACTGCTTTTGAACGCACTTCACGGATTGATCGACATTCAGTCCGGCAGCATTGATGCCCCGCCATTGCCGCACCAGAAAATGGTGTTCCAGAAGCCGATCATCACGCGCCGGACAACACGCCAGCACTTCCAGTTCATCTGCCGTGATCTCGACGCCAATGAGGCTGGTGAATGGATCAAACGCGCCGGCATCGCCGACCGGATTGATGCGCCGGCCCGCGCGTTGTCGGGAGGTGAGCAGCAAAAGCTGGCACTGGTCGGTGCGCTGGCGGCGCAACCTGACATCCTGTTTCTGGACGAGCCAACGGCGCATCTGGACTTCGCCGCAACCAAATTCGTCGAGGGCATGATCCGTGAAGCCCATGAAGCTGGCACAACCATCGTCATGACGAGCCACAATCGCGCACAGTCAGAACGGCTTGGCGAGGACGTGCTGCTGCTGGACGGAGGCAGGCTTGTCGAGGCGGCTCCGGCCGACCGCTTCTTCTCTGCGCCACAGCATCCGCTGGCGAAACAGTATCTTGATCATTTGTGATTTGCCGCGACCTTGGCAGGTGACACCAAATGGACTAGCGTGACAGGCATGGACAACAGCCAGAAAACAATGGTGCTGACAGGCGCCAGCCGCGGCATCGGCCATGCGACTGTGAAACGGTTTTCCGAGGCAGGGTGGCGAATCATCACCTGCTCGCGAAGCCCGCTTCATCCAAGTTGCCCTTGGGATGGCGGCGAAGAGAATCACATGCAGATCGACCTGTCCTCGCCAAGCGAGATCGAGCGTGGTGCTGCCAACCTTCTGGAACGGCTGAACGGCGCACCGCTACATGCCCTCGTCAACAATGCCGGCATTTCACCGAAAGATGATGACGGCGCGCGCATGGATTCGGTATCGACCCCGCTCGACACCTGGCAGCATGTGTATCAGGTCAATGTCTTTGCGCCGGTGATGCTGGCGCGGGCGCTGATCGAACCGCTGCAGCGTGGCAAGGGAACGGTGGTCAATGTGACCTCGATCGCCGGAAGCCGTGTGCATGAATTCGCAGGAACAGCCTATGCCACGTCAAAGGCGGCTCTCAGCGCCCTGACCCGCGAGATGGCTTCGGATTTCGGCAAGCGTGGTGTGCGCGTGAATGCCATTGCCCCCGGCGAGATTCTCACCGAGATCCTCACCCCCGGGAGCGAGGAGGCCATGCTGCCCGGCATTCCGATGGGACGCTTTGGCACATCGGATGAAGTGGCCGAAACCATCTATTTCCTGTGTAATGACACCGCTGGCTATATCAACGGCGCCGAGCTTCATGTGAATGGCGGCCAGCACGTCTGATGCGCCAGCTTGGGGAGTGACATCATCATGAGTCCAGACGACGCCAAAGGTCCCGGCAACCTGCCAAATGATCTTCCGGGAAATTCGCCGGCAAGCCGCGATATCGCCTTTCACATGCATCCCTATACAAATCCGGCGATGCTGGCCGACCAGGGCCCGCATATTATTGCCGAAGGCAGTGGAGTATTTGTTCACGACGAAGCTGGCACTCCCTTCTATGAGGGGATGAGCGGGCTGTGGTGCACCTCGCTCGGCTTTTCCGAACCCGAGTTGGTGAAGGCAGCGGTCGACCAGTTCAATCAGCTTCCGTTCTATCACAGCTTTGCCGGAAAGACCGTCGGTCCGGCGATCGACCTTGCCGAGCATCTGATCAGCATTGCCCCGCCAGCGGCAGACGGTTCGGTGATGAGCAAGGCCTTCTTCTGCTCATCCGGATCGGAAGCGAATGACACCGCGATGAAGATGGTCTGGTACTATCAGGCCGCGCGCGGCATGCCGGAAAAGCGCAAGATCATCAGCCGCCGTCGCGGCTATCATGGGGTGACCATGGCAGCGGCAAGCATGACCGCCCTCGCCTATGCGCAGAACGGCTTCGGGCTGCCGCTTGATTTCGTCAAGCACACCACCACCCCAGATTTCTACAATGAAGGGCGCGAAGGCGAGAGCGAGGCGGATTTCACCGCACGATGCGCCGCCGAACTTGAGGCGCTGATCCTTGCCGAGGGCCCGGAGACCGTCGCAGCCCTGTTCGCCGAACCGGTGATGGGGGCTGGCGGGGTGGTGATCCCGCCGCAGGGTTATTTCGCCGCCATCCGCGAGGTGCTGAACAAATATGATGTTCTGCTGATCGCCGATGAGGTGATCTGCGGCTTTGGACGCACTGGCAGCATGTGGGGATCGGAGACAATGGATGTCCGGCCGGACATGCTGACCTGTGCCAAGGCCCTGTCGTCGGCCTATCTTCCGATTTCGGCAGTGCTGATGTCGGACCGGGTCTATGACACACTGGCATCTCAGGCCGAGGCGCTTGGTATATTCGGCCATGGCTATACCTATTCCGCGCATCCTGTCTGTGCGGCGGTGGCGCTACGTGCCCAGCAGTTGATGCAGGAGCGTGACATCATCGGCAATGTCCAGACGCTCGCACCGCTCTTTGCCGAGCGTGTGTCGCGCATGGACCGGTTCAGCTATATCGGCCACACGCGGTCCATCGGCATGATCGGGGCCATGGAATTCAGCAGTGACCCTGCACAGAAGACCAAGTTCGATGCCGGTCACAAGATCGCGGCACAGGCGGTGGCGATGATCCAGGAGCATGGTGTCATCCTGCGCGCGCTGCCGGGTGACATTATCGGCTTCTGCCCACCGCTGGTCATGAACGAGTCCGAAATGACCGACATGTTCGACCGGATCGACACCGCCCTCGAGGGCTTTACAGCCACCGCAGACTCCCTTCGCTGAGGTCGCAAGGCGGAATGGGTGGCGGCATCTGCATCATCGGCAGCGGCTTCAGCGCCGCAGCACTGCTTCTGCATCTCGATGACAAGGGCTTTGATTGCCGCCATGTCACCATCATTGGCCGGGGTGAGCTGGGCACCGGCCAGGCCTTTGGCTGTGTGCATGATGATTTCCGCCTGAATGTGCGGGCCGAGCTGATGCGGGTCTGGCCAGACCGGCCGCTGGAGTTCACACATTGGGCGAAGACGCGGCTTACAGATGACCCCGACGCGGCAAGCGATGCTGGTGATTTCTACAGGCGTCGTGATTTTGCCGTCTATATGGCAGAGCAGCTCAACCACCGCCCGGGAACGCAATCCGCATCGCGTATCGAGTCCGAAGCTGTGGCGCTGACAGCCGATGATCGACGGTGGCAGGTCACACTTGACGATGGCAGGACTGTATCTGCAGATCAGGTCGTGCTTGCCACAGGCAATCCGTCACCTGACTGGCCTTTTCGTGGTCCGGTAATCGACGCCCCGACACTGGTCAGGGTCCCGTGGCGCGGCGACTGGGTGGACCGGGTCGGCGGTGACGAGCGGGTCGTTGTGATCGGCAGTGGATTGACCGCGATGGATACAATTCATGTTCTGCATCGCCGCAATCATCGCGGAAACATTACGCTTGTTGCGCCCGACGGGCTGTTGCCGCCAGTGCAGACCGACTGGCACAGCGCCGACGCCCTTGCCTGGCCAGAACCGATGCGCGCTTCGGATTTTCTGGGTTTCATGCGACGTCACATCGGCGATGGTGACTGGCAGGACGCGGAATGGCAGCGCCGCTTTGAAAGCCTGCGGGTCTACATCTGCGAGGCGTGGCAGCGCCTGGCACCGCTTGATCAGGCACGCCTGATGCGGCGGGTCGGCTGGCTGTGGTCGCTGGCACGCTTTCGCGCCGGCCCCCAGGCGCATGGTTCGGCGCAGACACTTCTCGCCAGTGGGCAACTGACCATTCGCCGCGACATGGTCAGCGGCATCGCCACCACAGGGGCAGACGGCCCCCATCATGTTCAGCTTGCAGGCGGCGGTCCAATCGAGGCGGATTTCGTGGTGAATTGCAGCGGCGCTGGTCGTGACCCGCTGGTCAGTGGTCTGGTCGAGCAAGGCCTCGTCGCCGCTCATGCCGGATTCAGGGGACGGCCAGCCCTCACCCCGGATCTCGCGCTTTGCCAACCCGATGGCATGCCTTACCGGACACTTCACGCCCTCGGCCCAGTGACGGCACATGAAGCCGGTGACGTGGTGGGGGCGCCCGGCACCGCGACTCAGGCGCATGAGTTGGCCACCCGGCTCGCAGCCGGGACACCAGAGGAGTTTTGATGATGGCGACGCCGCAGAAATTGATTATCGACACCGACCCTGGCCAGGATGATGCTGTCGCCATCCTGCTGGCGCTTGCCAGCCCGGAAATTGATCTTCTTGGCATCACCACCGTTGCCGGCAACGTGCCGCTTGCCCTGACCGAAGTGAATGCCCGCAAGATCTGCGATCTTGCCGGACGGCAGGACATGCCTGTGTTTGCCGGCGCAGACCGTCCGTTGGAGCGCAAGCTTGTCACTGCCGAACATGTCCATGGCCGTACCGGCCTTGACGGCCCAGACCTGCCGGACCCGGTGACGCCTCTGCAGGACCGTCATGCTGTCGACTTCATCATCCAGACGATCCGGAGCGAGCCCGCAGGACGCGTCACCATCGCCCCGGTTGGCCCGCTGACCAACATCGCGCTTGCCCTTCGCAAGGCACCCGACATTGCCTCACGCATCAAACAGATCGTGATGATGGGTGGTGGCTGTTTCGAGGGTGGCAACATCACGCCGGCAGCCGAATTCAACATCTATGTCGATCCGGAGGCAGCCGCCGAGGTTTTTGCCGCAGGCATCCCGATCACGATGATGCCGCTGGATGTCACGCACAAGGCGATGACCACTGCCGTGCGAACAGATGCCATCCGCGCCACAGGCACCCGCACTGCCATTGCTGTTGCCGAGATGCTGGAATTTTTTGAACGCTTCGATGAAGAAAAATACGGAAGCGATGGTGGACCTCTTCACGACCCCTGCACGGTGGCATGGATGATACGGCCTGACATGTTTTCCGGTCGCCATTGCAATGTCGAGATCGAGACCCAGAGCCAGCTGACAACGGGAATGACGGTGATTGACTGGTGGCAGGTATCGGGGCGTCCCCATAATGCCTTCGTTGTTGGCGATCTTGACGCGGATGGGTTTTTCACCCTGATCACCGAGAGACTGGCGAAACTGCCCTAGCCAGATTTTCCGGTGGCGCTGTGTGAAGTGTGGGAGTACACAGGCTGCACGAGACATGACTTCCAGCTTGGCACCGTGCCCGGAACCGAATAATGAAAGCTTCTTGCGTCAATTTCACCGAGTTGCGCTTTACCAGCGACGCCGCCATGCGACGCTATCTTGCTGATATCGAGACCATCTGGACGCCGGATATCATGAAGCAGATGGCCAGCCTCGGACTTGAACGCAAATCGATCACCCGGATCTGGAACCAGCCCGACCAGTACAAGCTTGGCATTCTCTGGGAATACAGCTCACCAGAAGCTTTCAAGGATTGTCAGAAACTAATTGCAGGCCAGATTCTGCCACATGCCTATAAATATGAGATGGTGGCACGGTCGCTGCGCGGCGTGCCCATCGTCGACTGGCGAAGCGATACATCAAGCTTCACGATGTCAAACGAGCGCATGCACGGTGCCGAGCAAAGCGATTATCTGGCCGGCGAGGAAAATCCGGAAACGCCGGAATAGCCCGCCCCATAACAGATGACCAGATCCGGTGACCAGACCCGGTGACCAGAACCAGTGACCAGATCCGGTGACCAGGCCCGGTGACCGGAACCGGTGACCAGACTAGAGGTCCAGTTCGATTACCCCGTCCTTTGTGGCGGCACGAGACTGGCAGAGAATGATCTGCGACTCCCGCTGTGCGGCAGAGAGCACGAAGTCGCGATGCTCGATCTCCCCCGACAGCACCCCGCACTGGCAGACCCCGCACAGCCCGTCAGAACATTTCACATCCACTGAATAGCCATTCGCGATCAGCGCATCCGATGCCGTTTCTTCCTCGCTGACGCTGATCCGTTTTCCAGACTTCGCCAGCAACAGCTCGAAGGCGAAATTCTCGTAATCCGGCTGTTCGGGAACCGAGAAATATTCACGGTGGAGATGATCATCAGGAATGCCAGCCGCGGCCGCAGCCGCCATCACCGCATCCATATAGGCATCCGGCCCACAGACATACACATGATCATCACTGCCGGAGCCAGCAAAAATTGTTGCCAGATCAGCGCGTCCTCCCTCCGACGAGACATGCAGATTGGCCTGATCACCCCACCCGAACCCCTTGATATCATTTGTGAAGGCAAGGTCATCCGACCGTGAGACAGAATAGTGGAAGGCAAAGTCGCGGGATTCGCGGTGAAGCGTATGGGCGAAGGCCACCATCGGTGTGATGCCGATGCCGCCCCCCATCAGGAAGCTCCGTCCCGGTGTCGCACGGAGCTCGAAATGGTTGATTGGTCGCGAAATGAAGACGCGCCGGCCTTCGGCGAAAATCCGGTGCATCAGAAGCGAGCCTCCGCGCCCGTCATCCTCGCGAAGAACAGCCACCTGATAGCGGCTGCGATCTGCAGGATCGCCCGACATCGAATATTGCCGCATCAGCCCGGGGGCCACCAGCACATCGATATGCGCCCCGGCCGTCCATACCGGCAATGGGCTGCCGTCAAGCGTGCTGAATTCATATTTTGCGATCTTGTCCGACAGATGCTCGACCTTGCTGACAACAGCCTGGATCACCGGCGATTCATCGGCAGGCACATCTGCATTCACATAGCGATGAAGATGCGTTGTCTCACCGGCAGCGACCCGGCGCCTGTATTCTCCGGCACTGAGCAGGGCTTCAAAGGCCTTGATGCCAGCCTCACGGTCCATCGGGAAAGGATAGGGGAACGGATGCGGCGCCAGCGGTGCCGGATAGACGGCCATGGTCTGATCCTCGTGCCGGAGTTTCAGATCTCGGCTGAGACCGCGACGGTTCACCGGATGGCTTGCCGGGCGATAGGCCCCATCCTCGGCAAGTTCGATATCCCACCACCATTTCTTCACATCGTTCAACCCGCCGCGCCCGGCCATGTCATCAAGACCGGCAAGGAGTTTCGCGGCCTGCGGCATGTTCGAGGCAGCCCAGCGGAACGGCGCTTCGGCGAACAGCCCTTCGAGGTTCCACGGGCAGGTCTTCATGCAGCGCCCACACATCGCCCCTCCCTTGGTGGTGATCCGGTAGGTGGTGCATTTCTGGCTGTCCGACTTCCAGGTTTCATAGCCGTTGAACATCCGCTTCGGTCCAGCAGTGATGGCGCCAGACGGACATTCGCGGGCACATTTCTGGCAGTTCTCACAGAAGTTCTGCAGACCGAAATCAATCGGCCTGTCATGCGCCAGTGGCATCGTCGTGGTCACCACCCCTGATTTCAGCCGCGGACCAAGATAAGGGTGCAGGATCACCTCGCCGATCCGGCTGACCTCGCCAAGCCCACTGAGCAGCAGAAGTGGTGGTTGCAGAACATCGCCATCCAGAACGGTATGCGCCTTCGCCTTGAACCCGAGATTGCGGATCTGTTTGGCCACCACCCCGCCAAGCATCGAAAAGCGGAGATAGGCGCGCATCGACTGTGCCACCGAAATCCAGTCGTCGCCGGACGCCCCTTCCATGGTCTCGAACCCCTGGTCGATCACCATGCTGACCGCCTGGTCATGCGGCGGGATGACCGCGTCACCGCGGGCGTCATGTGAATACCAGCTCCACTCTGGACATCGCGACATGCCAACAGCGTCCACACCAAGGAAATAGCTTGTCGCCTTCAGCTGTTCACTATACCAGGCCGCATCGCGCGCTGCCGGTGCGCTGCTCTCCGACGGGCCGTCCTGAAGCAGCACAAAGGCCCCAAGGGCACGACGTTGGGCATAAGAGGGAGCGGCCTTGCGGGCGTAATACCCACCGGTCGCAGCGTCCTGATTGGCCTTCCCCATATCGCCGAACTGCGCACGGGCGAACATGTCGGTACGTTTGGGCACCCGCGGGATATTCGCCTCGTCCATATAGGTGGTTGGCTGGTCCACCCGCTTCAGCTTCTCCAGCTTCATCGCGCTGTCACGATAGTTCCGCTTGGCGAACGGATCCTTGTTGAAGGCGCTCTTGTTGGAATGCCGGCCAAGTTGCCAGTTGATGCCACCAAGATCGGCATGAGGCTGGGCCTGTCGCGGTGCCAGCGGACGGTCATGGGCCAGCGTCATATCGGTTGTAACGACGCTGATGCCGAAGCGCGCGTCAAGCCAGGGGGCGACCGCCTCTCCTGCTTCATTCCAGGCAAGCCCAGCCGCAATGGCCGCCCGGCGAAGACAGACATCGGTAGACGTCTGGGTATGCGCCTTGGCATCGAACCCGAGGAGCCGCAGGTAATTAGCAATGACGATCGCCGCTTCGGATGAAAGCATGCAGGCCCGATGTGCCTGCGCATTCTGGATCCAGGCTGCGCCGGGTTCATCCGGGCGCGGGTCACGCTGATATTCATGGATCAAGACAAGGGCCGTATGGTGATGGCCAATCTCGCGCGGTGGCGCGTTGATGGAGTCCTTCAGGTCGGCCATGATCTGGTCTATGCCGGCTGCCAGCGTTTTTGTCTGGCGGTTGTTGATCATCTCGGCAAGATCATCGATCGACGGATTGCGACGCGGCGCCTCAAGCCAGATGGCGTCGGACAGGGCAGCGACCCCCACCATCGACGCATCATTGAAATATCCAAATGACTTCAGATGGTTGGATCGTTCCAGCGGATCATCCGGAATGTCCGCGACCGCGCCATTGATCAGCCCGTCGCGAATGGTATCCAGCATCGCCTGATGCTCGGCCATGGCGTTTACGATGCTGTCC
The DNA here is from genome assembly GCA_002457745.1 of SAR116 cluster bacterium MED-G06. Classification (GTDB taxonomy): domain Bacteria; phylum Pseudomonadota; class Alphaproteobacteria; order Puniceispirillales; family Puniceispirillaceae; genus UBA8309. The sequence continues at coordinate 12,883 of NTKV01000024.1, forward strand.
GGATCTTCCGGTCGGTGAAAGGACAGCTCTGGCGTCACAACACCGTCCAGCATCGGCATGTCATCCTGGTGTACCAGACGGTGAAGCGGATAATTGCCAAAATGGAGCGGACGGGATTTGCTGGAAAAGAGCCTGTGGGCACGCATAAGGTCTGACCTGTCTAAGCAATCGGAGCAAGCGGCTCGGACACGCCCGAACGGCATGCTGTCAGCTTCGCAAATTTCGGTGAGGATTGACAATAGCTGTCGGTCGGCGACGCTGGTGAATACAGCGGTGCTGGGGCAGTCAGGAGGGTGAAAATGAAGGCAGAATTCGACCATATCGTGATCGGCGTATCACGGCTGGCGCAGGACACAGCAAGGGTGGAGGCACAGCTTGGCGCACCAACCGGCGGAGGTGGCGCACACCCTCTTATGGCGACACATAACAGGTTGATGCGACTTGGTGGGGCGGGTGGATATCTGGAGGTGATTGCCGTGGACCCGGCAGCGCCGTCACCATCACGCAGCCGCTGGTATACGCTGGACAACCCGACGACTGCCGCGCGGCTGGCGGCGCGCCCGCGCGCCTTGTGCTGGGTCGCGTCTGTTCCGGATCTTGAGGAGGCAACGCGCGTCTGCGGGTATGACGCCGGAACGATCATCGAGGTCACACGCGGTGATCTGCGTTGGCGCCTGACGGTGCCGGAAGATGGCGGGCTGGCGGCTGATGGCATTCTGCCGTCCCTGATCGAATGGCCTGACGGCGTCAATCCGGTGGCCGCATTGCCTGTTGAGGACGTCGCCCTCGGCAGCGTTATCGCCAGCCATCCCGATCCGGCGTTCATCACAGCCTGCATGACCAATCTTGGTCTCGGTCACCTGGTGACGGTAGCCGGCGGACCGTCATCGCTTGCCTTTGACATCCGGACAGGCTCCGGCACGGTACGGATCGACTAGAGGCTCAGCGTTTCGAGCTACGGACGCGGTCTGATAGTTCTTTGTGGCTTTCCACGCGTTCGGAATAGCGGTCAACCAGCTGGTCCTTGAGATCGCGCGTCAGGATGGTGAACCGCAGCAGTTCCTCCATCACATCGACAAGCCTGTTGTAGAACGGCGACGGCTTCATCCGCCCGGCCTCGTCGAACTCGTCCCAGGCGCGTGCCACCGAAGACTGGTTCGGAATCGTCAGCAACCGCATCCAGCGTCCGAGGATCCGAAGCTGGTTCACCGTGTTGAAACTCTGGCTACCACCGCTGACCTGCATCACCGCCAGTGTCTTTCCCTGTGTCGGGCGAACCCCGCCAAGCGACAGCGGAATCCAGTCGATCTGCGTCTTCATCAGCCCGGTCATGGCACCATGCCGTTCCGGCGATGACCAGACCATGCCTTCGGACCAGGTGACAAGCTCGCGAAGTTCCGCCACTTTCGGGTGACTGGCATCGACCCCGTCATCCACCAGGGGCAACCCGGACGGCGTGAAGAACCGGACCTCGGCCCCCAGACGCTCCAGCACGCGCGCGCCCTCTTCTGCGGCCAGACGCGAATAGCTTCTTTCACGAAGCGAACCATAGAGCATCAGAATGCGCGGCGGATGCGTGCTGCGGCTCTGCGGGACAAGGCTGTCCGGGTTGACAGGGAGAAGGCACTCCTCTGCAAGATTGGGCGTGTCGGTCATGGCTGCTGGTCCGGGTTAGTGCTGAGGCCGGGTGTAGCCGATCGCCCCTGATCTTGCAAAAATTTCAGAACGGGCATGTGGAACATGCCAACGGTGATGGCGCTGGCCGAACGGTCCTGATAGGTTCCAGATCACGAAAGGGGCCGTACCATGGTTGATCAGGAAACAATGGCAGCCTACGCCACGCACGTCGAACGCTACCGCAAGCTGGTGAAAAGCCAGGGCGGCAACAGGCGACTTGCCGGATTCATCGCACGCTTTCACCCCGGCGAGGCGGTGCTTGACCTTGGCTGCGGTGTTGGCGACAGCGCCGCCAGGATGCGCGATGCCGGTCTCGAGGTGAGCTGTATGGATGCCTCACCCGACATGGCCGCCATGGCACAAGAGCTGCACGGCATCGAAGTGCGGCAGATGGGCTTTGACCAGCTGGCAGACGACGCTCTCTATGATGGTGTCTGGGCAAGTTTCAGCCTTCTCCACGCCCCGCGCGCCGACATGCCGGCCAATCTGGCACGGATTCACCGGGCGTTGAAAGCCGACGGCATTCTCTATATCGGACTGAAAACAGGCGGCCATGAGGAACGTGATGCTGCCGGCCGTTTCTATGCCTATTTTGGTGAGGAAGAATTACGCGACCTTCTTGGCGTCGCCGGCTTCACCATCCTTGAGGTCGAGACTGACAGCATCACCGGCATGCTTGGCACACCCGAGCCCTGCATCCACATCACGGCAAAGCGCGGCTGACACACCTGAACATTGGACCCGGTTTCATGATCCTCGCCCTTCTGCTCATTGGCGGCATATCCCTTTTGTTGCTTGGTGGCCATTATCTTGTCAGCCATGCGGTCAATCTGGCAGCGCAGCTGAAGCTCTCGCCGCTGGTCATCAGCCTGACCATCGTCGCCTTCGGCACATCTGCGCCGGAACTGGTGGTCTCGCTCGACGCGGTGCTGACCGGCCATGATGACATCGTCATCGGCAACATCATTGGCAGCAACATCGCCAATCTGCTGCTTGTTGTTGCGGTGTCGGCCCTGATCTTTCCTGTCACGCTTGTGAAGGCCACCATCAAACGCGAGGGCGCGGCGCTGATCGCCGCTTCGCTTCTGTTTGCCCTGCTTGCCCATGACGGTCTGTTTTCCAGCCTTGACGGGCTTGTGCTTGTGGCCTGCCTTGTCGTCTACACCGCCTTTGCCTTTCTGAAGCCGTCGCAAAATGGTGATGGAGTGTCGGACGAGACCGGCACAGAAGATCGCGTGTCGCCAACCGCCGGCAGCACGGCCATCATGCGTGACCTTCTGCTGATTGCAGCGGCCCTTGCCGCACTGGCGCTGGGATCACACATGTTTGTCGACGGGGCGGTGCGCCTCAGCCTTGTTCTGGGCGTGTCCGAAGCGGTCATCGGCCTGACTGTTGTTGCTGTCGGCACTGCGGCACCGGAAATTGTCACCGCCGCCATTGCAGCCTGGCGCCGCCAGCCTGATGTTGTCATCGGCAATGTGGTCGGAAGCAGCATTTTCAACCTGTTAGGGATCGCCGGCACCACCGCCCTCGTGTCTTCAATCGAGGTTGACCACCGTTTTCTGGGCTTTGATTTCGGGCTGATGCTGGCCACCAGCATCCTCATTGTGGTGGGCGGCCTGGTTCTGGGCAGACTGGGGCGCACTGTCGGCGCGATGATGCTCTTTGCCTATATCGGCTATCTGGTCAAGCTGGTCTAGATCACCCTGACTCTTCGATCCGGAAGTGAAGTTCGGTCGGGGCCAGCGCATCGCCATTCACCGGGGTGAGGTCCTGCGGACAGGCCGACATCACCGCGATAATGTCGGTCTCGGCCTGCATCACGATGCTGTCACCAGCAGAAGACACCGGCGCCTGCCAGCTGATGCGGCCCGCCGGCGAGACAGGAATGTTCATCCACAGATTGAACGGATCGGGCACCATCGGTGCCGCCTCCCCGATGGCGATCAGTGCCATCCGCAGATTATCGGCGCAGTTGTCGTGATATGCGGTGCATCCCAGCACCTGGTACCGCGGCCAGTCGCAGCTGGCGATCACCGTGTCATGAACGCCGGGGCTGTCATCCGAGATGATCCGCAGCATTGGCCGACGCCGGTTGCTGACCAACACATCGCCAACCGCAGGCATGATGCCACCTGTTTCGGTGTGGCAATGCGCCATCGAAAGGATTTCCTGAAGGTTGCCGTCACAGAACGCCCAGAAATCGCAGACCTGCGTGCCATGCGTGTTGATCACCCGGATCTGCTGACCAGCCGCGACCCGCACGGCCACGCCACAACGCGGTGGCACGCGGTAGCTTTTGCCTGTCTCGGGCATTCCATCAGGTGAGATGGCACTGGTCAGAGAGGCGTTTTCGCCGTCTGGACGCTCCGGGCGGTACATCATGATCTGCCTTATCGGCCGCGCGAGTTCAACCAGCCTTCCGCGCCTTCCTTGACGAACTCGCCAGCATTCAGCTCTTTGAAAGCGTGCTGAAGCTCTTCCCGCGTGTTCATCACGATCGGGCCATGCCAGGCGACAGGTTCGCGAAGAGGCGCGCCGGAGACCAACAGAAACCGCACGCCATGCTCGCCGGAGGTCACCGCCACCTCGTCACCTGCCCCGAAAACAACCAGGGTCCGGTTGCCGGACTGGTCGCGGATTTTCATTTCCTCGCCAGCGAATTCCTTTTCGACATTCACCCCGAACGGGTCCGAGGCATTGCCGAAATTGGCACTGCCTTCAAAGATATAGGCGAATCCCTGACGGCGGGTGTCGAACGGAAAGCGACGGGTGGTGTTCGCCGGCATCGCGATGTCCAGATACATCGGGTCGGTGTCGATCCCGTCGACCGGCCCACGATAGCCGCGATAATCGCCGGCGATGACGCGGATATGGGTGCCGTCATCATCTGTGAGGCTGGCGATATCCGGGGATTTCACATCCTGATAGCGCGGCGTGCACATCTTCTGGTCACGCGGCAGGTTGGCCCACAGCTGAAAGCCGTGCATCTGGCCAGTGGCGTTGCCGGTCGGCATTTCCTGATGGATGATGCCGGACCCGGCTGTCATCCACTGTACGTCGCCATCGCTCAGCACCCCTTTGTTGCCCAGGGAATCCGCGTGCTCGACACTGCCTTTCAGCACATAGGTGATGGTCTCGATGCCGCGATGCGGATGCCAGGGAAAGCCTTTCTGGAACTTGTCCGGATCGTCATTGCGAAAATCATCCATCATCAGGAACGGATCGAACATGTCGGTGTCGCCAAACCCGAAAACACGGTGAAGATGGACGCCGGCACCCTCCATGGTGGGGGTGGCGCTGGACTGCGACTTGATGGGGCGGATCGACATGGAACACTCGCTGCGAAACTGAAGAATGGTAAAGATTTCGGTACCCCGGATGTAGGACATCCGATGATGTTTTCAAGGCACGCTAGGCTGCTTCACCGGCGACGAAGGCGGAGGACCAGGCCCACTGGAAATTGTAGCCACCAAGATGGCCTGTCACATCCACCACCTCGCCGATGAAATAGAGCCCGGGTTGCGTCTTTGCCTCCATCGTCTGTGCCGACAGGCCGGACACATCGACACCGCCAAGCGTGACCTCTGCGGTGCGGTAACCCTCGGTTCCGCTGGGGCGCACCTGCCAGCGATTGACGCGCTCGCCGATCGCGGTGATGGCCTTTTTCGGAAGCTCTGCGAGCCGCCCACCCATTTCAACCTCCTCGAGAATATCGGCAGCCAGCCTTTTTGGCAGATGGTCCGCCATTTCGCTCAGCACATCGCGCCGCGGCGATGCCGCCTTGGCGGCAGCAAGAACAGCGGCAATGTCGATGCCGGGTGCCAGGTCGATGGTGACCCCCTCGCCCTCATCCCAATAGCTGCTGATCTGCAGGATGGACGGGCCCGACAACCCGCGATGGGTGAACAGCAGCCCTTCGCGGAACACCGTCTTGCCATGGCGCACCTCGGCATCGACCGACAGACCGGCAAGCGCCTTGCACCTTTCGAGGAAATGCGCCTGAAAGGTCAGCGGCACCAGCGCCGGACGAAGCTCTGTCACCGTCATCCCGAACTGCCGCGCCACATCATAGCCGAAGCGGGTCGCGCCGATCTTCGGGATCGACAGCCCGCCGGTGGCAATCACCAGCGAGGCGCACTCCAGCACGCCGCAGGACGCCGCGACCCGGTAGCCACCTTGCGGCAGTGGCGTCACCGACTCTACCGCCGTGTTCAAGCGCAGCTCAGCCCCGACATCGGCACATTCCGCCAGCAGCATGTCAATGATCTGCTGCGCACTGTCATCACAGAACAGCTGGCCGAGTTTCTTTTCGTGAAAGCCAATGCCATGACTTTGCACAAGCCCGATGAAATCTTCCTGTGTATAGCGGCTGAAGGCCGATTTGCAGAAATGCCGGTTTCCCGACAGGAAGGCTGACGGGGCTGAATGGATATTGGTGAAATTGCAGCGCCCACCGCCGGAGATACGGATCTTCTCGGCAGGCTTCTTTGCATGATCGAGGATCAACACCGATCGCCCGCGCGCGCCGGCCACCCGGCCACACATCAGTCCGGCAGCACCGCCACCGATGATCAGGACATCTGTCTGTTCTGGCATAAATTCGGACCTAGCCGGTCACCCCCACCCTGATGGTGGTGACCACATCCGCCTGATAGGCGACTTCCTTCGGGTTCAGCGAGTTCGGGAACTTTGAGAATTCGGACAGCACCTTGCGCACCTCGTCCATATGAGCCTCGTCATCGTAGATCCAGACCGAAATGATCTCATGCGCCTTTTCCTGCGATCTGGCAATCCGGCAATCGGCCTTGATCCCCCGTTCCTTCAGGAAACCCTCTATGCCGTTCGACAGGCCCAGAAACAGCGTCGCATGTTCCGCATTCTGAAAGGTCCGGACGGTCACACGCACAATCGACATCACATCACCCAAGACAACCCGCTGCAGGAGTTCCATGATGACCGGCCCTCTCCGGCCTGTCAAAACCGAATGACGGCGCTGTCGTCGCGGCTCAGAATTTTTCGCGGCGGCGAAGCTTCAGTGCCCCGGGAAAGCGTTTCACCGCAATGCCGCTGATGGCAATCAGCGCCATGCCGGCCCAGGACAGCTCATCGGGAAGCGTGCCGAACATCACCATGCCGATGATGATGGCGGCGATGATCTCGAAATAGGTAAAGGGCGCGATCTGGCCGGCTGGGGCCCGGGCCATGGCCACGATCATCAGCGTATTGCTGAGCGCCGACAGCGCCCCCACTGCCCCGATCAGCATCATCTGGTCCGGGGTCGGCACTTGCCAGGCAAAGGGCAAGGCAAGGCTGAGAGCGAGCGCCGCCACCACCGCCCCCCACATCGAGACAAACAGCGGATCGGATTCCGTGCCAAGCTTGCGATTCAGCAGCATCTGCACAGCGACGGTAGCGCCGGTCACAAGGATGAACAGCGCGCCGATCTCGAGCGCCGCCGGGTCCGGCCGCATGACCATCAGAACGCCGCAGAACCCGCCAGCCACCCCGATCCAGGCAGGCCGTGACACAGGCTCACCAAGCATCAGCGCCGACAGCCACACCATGATGAAAGGATAGACATAGAGAATGGCGATGGCGTTGGCGTAATCGACATGCACCACGCCAAGAATGAAGAAGGTGTTGCCGGCCGCCAGAAGCAGTCCGCGAAGCACCTGAACCAGCGGGCGTGACGGGCGAAGACAGGCTCTGCCACCACGCCAGAAGGCCAGCGGAATCAGGATCGCACCATAGATGGCAAAGCGGAACCAGGCCAGCAACACCGGCGGCAGATCACCGGCAAGAAGCTTCATCACCGCGCCGCCAAGCGCCGCCAGACACAGTGCCGACACCATGATCAGGATCGCCGGCGCATGGGGATGGAGGCGGGTCAGAAAGGCGGTGGTGCGGGGACGGGAAGATGACAAGAGAGGGACAACCGGATGATGAGGTGCCGGCACAGCATGGCACAGCCACCATCTCCTCGCATAGTGCTGACCATCACGCCCCCTCATCCATGCCCCCTCATCCAGGCCCGGCTCACCAGAAGGCCCCCTCATCCATGCCCGGCTCACCAGAAGCAGGACGAGTTGCCCCACCCCCCTTGCCACTGCCCCGGAAATTGCTCACGTTAGGTGCCAACCATGGGGGAGCATGTGATGAAATTTGGTGTACTCGGCGACGCCAAGATCGCCCGCGAAAAGCTGCTGCCGGCGATCCGTGCTGCCGGACATGAGGTGACGCATGTGGGGCGGCGCGACCCGTCCGGCGGTGTTGATCCGGTCTGGGGTGACGTGCAGGTTGGCAGCTATGAGGATGTTCTGGCCGATCCGCAGGTCGACGCCATCTACAACCCGCTGCCAAACCATCTTCATGTGCCGATGACCATCGCCGCGCTGGAAGCCGGCAAGCCGGTGATCTGCGAAAAGCCGGTGGCCCTGTCGGTGACCGAGCTTGACGAGCTGGCGGCGGTAGCGGCGCGCACC
>NTKV01000025.1 GCA_002457745.1 SAR116 cluster bacterium MED-G06
CATTGCAGCGCGCGCAAATGACCTGTATCACCGGATAAACCATCCGAGACTGCGACTCATATGAATTCATCCGGCGCGGGCCTGCCAGGCATCACCTACCTGGCCATCATGGCGTTGCTGACATCGATCGGCGCGCTTGCAACCGACATCATGCTGCCGGCGCTTGGCATGATCGGGCGCGACCTTGGCGTTGGCAATATCAATCATAGCACGCTGGTCGTCACCGCCTTCTTTCTTGGCATGGCGATCGGCCAGCTTCTCGTTGGCCCCCTTGCTGATGCCTATGGGCGCAAGCCTGTGGTGATCTGGGGGTATGCGCTGTTCATCCTCGGGTGCGTGCTGTCGATGTTTGCCGACAGCTGGCCGTTGATGGTGGCGGCACGGGTGTTCCAGGGAATCGCTGCCTCGGCACCGCGGGTGATTGCCGTTGCCATTGTGCGTGACGAATACAAGGGCAGAAGCATGGCCCGGATCATGTCGATCATCATGGCGGTCTTCATTCTGGCCCCGATCCTCGCGCCGCTCCTGGGGCAGGGGCTCATCTATATCGGGGGATGGCGGGCCACATTCGCCGGGCTGGTGCTGATAGCGGTGCCATCGGTGATGTGGTTCCACTGGGCCATTGCCGAGACCCTGCCGCGTGAGCACCGCCGTGCCTTCAGGCCGCGAATCATCGCCGACGGTATCAGACAGGTCTGCAGCAGCCGCATGTCGGTTGTCTGTCTGGTTGTCATGGGATTGATCGGCGGACCGTTCATCGGCTATCTCGGCACAGCACGGCAGATCTATCAGGACATCTACGGCGTTGGCGACATGTTCGTGATCTATTTTTCGGTTGGCTCGGTCTTTGCCGGCGCCGGCTCGTTGCTGAATGCCCGGCTGGTGCTTCGCCTTGGCATGCGCTGGCTGGCCGGCGCGGCGATCGCAGCGCTGACGGTGATGTCGGCGGCGCTCTGGGGCTGGATGCTCCTTGATGGTGCGGTGGCGTTCTGGCTCTTCATGGTCTGGCAGGTTTCCTTCATTTTCTGTATCGGGATGATCTTCGGCAATCTCCAGTCGCTGGCGATGGAGCCTCTTGGCCATGTCGCCGGGCTGGCTGCGGCGATTTTCGGGGCCGGTTCGACCTTCATCTCGCTGCCGCTGTCATGGATGGTCAGCGGTTATTTTGGCGATACCGTCGCGCCCTTGCTGATTGGTTTTGCTGTGTCTGGAGCGCTGTCGCTCGGGTTGATGCTGGCTGCGGGCCGGCGCTAGAGGATCACCGGGACCCGGCGCGCCGCCTCTGCGCTGACATGTCCACGATCGAATCTTGTTGAAGCTGATGGCGTTGGCTATCATTCACCTGTGGTCATACGACTGAAAGGACACCCCCATGCCAGCCCTCCGTGATGATATCGACCCTGATGGCCTTCTGGAATATTCAGTGGTCTTTTCAGACCGCTCGTTGAATTCGATGTCCGATGCCTTTGGCGATGTGATGCGGGATATTTCCCGGATTATGCGCAATGCCTATGGCGCGGCATCCATTGCTGTCGTTCCCGGTGGGGGAACCTACGGCATGGAGGCGATCGCCCGCCAGTTCGTCAAGGACGCCAACGTGCTGGTGATCCGGAACGGCTGGTTCAGCTACCGCTGGAGCCAGATCATCGATGCAGGCGGACTTGCGAAACAGACAACGGTACTGGCAGCACGCCAGCTGGAGGACAGCACCGACGCCAGCTTTGCGCCCTGTCCGCTGGAGGAGATCACGGCCCGCATCCGCGCCGAAAAGCCGGATGTGGTGTTCTGCCCGCATGTCGAGACATCGGCCGGCATGATGGTGCCGGATGACTTTATCGCCACTGTCGCCGCTGCTGTTCACGCGCATGGCGGGTTGTTTGTGCTGGATTGCGTTGCCAGCGGCACTGTCTTCGTCAATCTCGAGGAGACCGGCGTTGATGTGCTGCTGACAGCCCCGCAAAAGGGGTGGAGCGCATCGCCATGCGCCGCGCTTGTGATGATGTCGCCGCATGCCCGGGCCCGGCTTGAGGAGACAACAAGCTCGAGCTTTGCCAATGATCTGAAGAAATGGACGCAGATCATGGAGACCTATGAAGGCGGGGCGCATGCCTATCACGCCACCATGCCAACCGATGCGCTGCGGCATTTCCGCGACGCCTTGATCGAGGCGGAAGGCTTCGGCCTTGAGGCGCTGAAGGCGGCCCAGATCCGCCTTGGCGAGCAGGTGCGCGAGCTGATGGGACGCTACAACTACAAATCTGTCGCCGCGGACGGGTTTCAGGCACCCAGCGTGGTTGTCTGTTTCGCACCATCGGCCGAGATGAAGACAGGCAAGGCGTTTGCCGAGCAGGGGCTGCAGATTGCCGCCGGTGTGCCGCTGGAATGCGGTGAGCGCGAGGACTATGCGTCATTCCGCATCGGGTTGTTCGGCATCGACAAGCTGGAAAATCCGGATCGCACTGTGGCCCATCTGGAAACCGCGCTGGAACATATCCGTGGCCAGAACACACCCACCTGACAAGCCCCCATATTCTGAAACAGAAACGGCCGCCCGTGGTTCCCCGCGTGCGGCCGTTCTGCTGTGAGCTGTGGTCAGCGGCGCTAGCCGTCCAGAAGCTTCGGCACGATGGTCACGATCTCCGGGAAGAACCAGAGGATCAGCAGGCCAACGATCTGGATGATCACAAACGGGATCACGCCGCGATAGATGTCCGTTGTCAGAACGCTCTTCGGGGCCACCCCTCTCAAATAGAACAGCGCGAAGCCGAAGGGGGGTGTCAGGAACGAGGTCTGAAGGTTGATCGCAATCATGATCGTCACCCAGGCCGGGTCGAAGGTGCCGCCATAGATGACCGGCCCGACAATCGGCACCACGATGTAGATGATCTCGAGGAAGTCCAGAACGAAGCCGAGAAGGAAGAGAAGCACCATCACGATCAGGAAGATGGTGACCTCATTGTCGAAGCTTCGCAGATATTGCTGGATGTAGTGCTCACCGCCATAGGAAATGACGACAAGGTTCAGCACCTGCGATCCGATCAGGATGGTGAAGACCATCGAGGTGACTTTGGATGTCTCACGCACAACAGGCGCCAGAACCTTGCTGCTGTACAGGATGTAGCAGGAATACAGCAGGCCGAACAGCGCATAGAGATAGGCGCCATAGGCGAGCAGGAAGGCAATCCAGCGTTCCGCATCGACCCCTTCGACATTCATCCGCAGATCGAAATTGACCCCCATCAGGATACAGATCACCACGGCGTATGAGGCCTGAAGGATCACCTTTGTCGATTTCTGTTCGTCATTCAGCTTGCGGAAGGCAGCCAGCATCAATGCGCCCGAAGCGCCAAGGCCAGCGGCCGGTGTCGGGTTGGTGATGCCGCCGAGGATCGATCCAAGCACCGCGACGATCAGGACAAGGGGCGGGAAGACCACACGCAGAAGCTCGATCCTTGTCAGGGCGACAATGGCGGGTTTGATCCCCCAATAGACCATCGCCCAGGGGATGAGCATGTAGATGATCGTCATGCCGGGTGTCGTGAGCGGCGTGACAAGCATGATGTCAGACAGCAGTGACAAAAGTGCACCGGCAAAACCGACGGCCATGTGACGCTGGCTGAGGCCGATATCCGAGCCACGGCCAAAGGAGATCAGCATCGCCACAACAAGGGCAAAGCCGCCAATGCCAAAGCCGATCGGCGCGGCGGCGGCAACCTTCTCGTCAAGCGCGACGCCCTTCTCGTCGTCGGTCAGCTTCTTGCTGGCCTCCACACCGCCCTTGGCGGCGATGGTCTCGGCCTCATAGATGGCCTGGTCCCAGGCATCCTGGCCATGAAGCGCGATCATCGACGCCTGGCATTGCTCGCTGACATTGGTGCGAAGCGAGGCAGTGATGCCGATGTCGGTATAGCTGTCGACGGTGACATCCTGCGATCCGATCACATTGGCCTGCTGCATCAACAGGAAGGCACCGGCCAGAACCGCCGGCACACCGGCAACAAAGATCAGGATATTGCGACGGTTGGTTCTGCTGTCGCCAGATACGCCCATGGGCACCGCCGGGGCGCTTTCGGGCCGGAACATGGCATAGCCGAAGGCATAAAGCGCATAGAGAAGCGCCAGCATGATGCCAGGCAGCAGCGCCGCCTGGAACAGGGTTCCCACCGAGATCACGGCAGGCTCACCAAGATAGGTCAGCGCATCGCTACAGCCGACCGAGCGGGCCCGTTCTTCCTGTGCGGTGGAGTAGATTTCCCCGGCCAGGGTGCCAAGAATAATGATGACGATCGATGGCGGGATAATCTGTCCCAATGTGCCCGATGCCGATATGACACCAGTTGCCAGTTTTGGCGAATACCCGTTTCGCAGCATTGTCGGCAATGACAGCAGGCCCATGGTGACAACGGTGGCACCGACAATGCCGGTGGAGGCAGCAAGGAAGGCGCCAACGACGACAACAGACACCGCAAGGCCGCCGGGAAGGCCGCCGAATACCCGCGCCATCGAGGTCAGCAGGTCATTCGCGATATTCGACTTTTCCAGCGTGATGCCCATCAGGACGAACATCAGAATGGCCAGAAGGGTCTCGATCGACTGGCCGGCGATCACCCGTTCATTCACGCGGTTCACAACAAAGGACAGTGTTCTGTTGACCGCCTTTTCCCACCCGCCGGGGAAGACCGGCTCTGTTATGCGCGGCAAGTCCGGATAACTGAATTTCGATATATCAAGTCTCGATATGCCGTCTTTCAGCAGCTCCTTATATTCCGGCGAGGACGCATCGACGAGCGAATGCACCAGCAGGCCGGCAGAGTCGAGAAGCGCGATCAGCACAAAGGACAGCACGCCGGCACCGCCGATGGCGAACGCCACCGGAAAACCCGAGAGGATCGCGGCAAACAGGATGATGAAGGTGAGGATGAGCGCCAGCAGGACGCCGTCAATACCGAACATTGGCTAGCGCCTCACTTTGTCTGTTGTGGCTCGGCAGCGGCGGCTGGCGCCGTGCCCTCGCCGTCAAGATCAAGATATTTGCCTTCGCTCTTCTCGCCCTCGCGATATTCGGCAAGCGAGCGGCAGAAGAAGGATACGGCCTGAAGGAAGATAAAGGCGACCATGGCCACCATCAGAACCTTGAACAGGAAATAGCCGGTGAAACCGTTGGCCGAGAAGCCGATGGTCTCGACATTCCATTTGAGCACTGTCGCCTTGCGCAGCATCAGTTCGATCTTGTCGGAGGCCGATACTTTCGGGGTGATCAGATGCCGCCACATGAAGAACCAGCTGTAGAGCCACATCAGCGCCGCCATCGGGATCATGAAAAAGACCGCCCCACACATGTCGATGATCTTCTTCCTGCGGAAGGAGGCCGGAGCGTAGAACAGATCGACCCGCACATGGCCCTGTTGCACAAAGGTGTAGGAAATACACAGGCAGATGATGGCGGCGTTGTAGAGCTTGAGCTCTTCGGCAAACCAGCTGACACCATAGTCGATCGGAATGCCGAAGCCGATGACGATGTCAGGCCGCGCGAAAATCCGCTGCAGGAACACAATCACAACCTGTTGGATCACCATGATCAGTCCGGCCCAGGCAGCCAGCCTGCCAACGGTATTGGAAATCCCCTCTGTGACACGCACAAAGCCCCACATGAAGCGGGAGCTTGCAAGGCCAGCCGCCACAACAATGATGAAGCAGAGCAGGAAGATAAAGAACAGCTCGGTCGAACCACCGTAATAGATGAAGCGCATCAGCGCTTTCTTGTCGGACCAGTCGAGCCACAGCTGCGGGTTGGACAGGGCGGTGAAGAGATTCACCACCGCATAGAACAGGCCCTGGACGAACCAGAGGATGCCGGACAGGAGGCCGCTGCTGCTTTCGGTATCCATAATGTGATCCTGGGAACTGCGAAAGGAATCAATAAATGAGAGTAGAAGCACCAGATGGCACTTCTACTCCTGGTCTTGGTGTGGCGTCAGACGCCGAGTACGCGCGAGCGCTGCTGCACGAACAGACGGTCGGCCATGTCGAGCCACTTGGTGCTCTGGCTGACGCTGGCGTTATAGCTGCCGCGGATCTCGGCATAGAGATCGTCATCCATGTAAGCGTCCATCGCCTTTGCGGAGGCTTCGCCGAACAGATCCCAGACATCATCCGGGAATGCCATCGGCTTCACACCCTGAGCAATGATGCGCTCAAGAGCAGCTGCGTTGTTGGCAGTGGCACCGACCGACTCATGCATGCTCGCGGCAGCGGCAGCGTTGAACATGACGCTCTGCTGTGCCGGTGTCAGGCTGTCATAGATGTCGCGGTTGAAGGACGCGGTGAGAACCGAGCCCGGCTCGTGGAAGCCACCAGTGTAGTAGAACTTACAGATTTCCTGGAAACCCAGTCTTTCGTCGGCATAGGGACCAATCCACTCGGCACCGTCAATCGCGCCAGACGCAAGCGCCTGATAGATTTCACCGCCGGGAATTGACTGCACGGATGCACCGGTCAGTTCGAGAGCCTGCCCACCGATTCCAGGCATACGGAATTTTAATCCGTTGAAATCGTCAGCCGAGTTGATCTCTTTGTTGAACCAGCCGCCAGGCTGCATGTTTGTACTGCCGCAGGCGAAAGACTTCAGGTTGAAGATCTGACCAACTTTATCATGCAGGTCATGTCCGCCGCCATGGTAGTACCATGCCATATATTCTTCGGTGGTGGCACCAAACGGCACAGAGGTGAAGTAGTACAGGCCCGGATGCTGGCCACCGAAATAATAGTCGGCAGAGTGATAAAGGTCTGCCTGTCCGGACGAAACCGCGTCAAACACCTCGAAGGCACCGACGAGTTCGCCGGCAGCTTTCTTTTCGATGGTGATCTGGCCGTCGGTCATCTCGGTGACGGCATTGGCGAAATACACAGCAGCACTGTCAAAGACAGCAAAACCATGTGGCACGGAAGTGACCATGGTCAGGGTGCGCTTGCCCTGAGCAATGGCCGGTGCCGCAAGGGCGGTTGTGCCGGCAAGCGCCGCGCCGGCACCTGCCTTGGAAATAAAGGATCTACGATCCATGGGGAGTCCTCCAAAGTTGGTCTATCAGTAGGCGTAAGCCCGAACAGATACTCTATTCAAAAGACGAAGACAAATCCTGTAATAAAAATGAAAAACTGTTATTTCGTTCTGTTATAAATCGCAAATCGGCTCATTTCCTAAAGTTTTGGCGCTGAAAAACTAAGAAAATGTCCGAAACGAAAAAATTTGGGACGGCGCGGCTTGGCGGTAAAGATCCACATCCGGAAACGCTGCAGAGACGGTGCTTTCAAGGTTAACACCAAGAATCAGGCACGGCGCGTGGCGACTCACCCGCCGCTGAGTGCGTTCAGGATCGGGCAGTCAGGGCGGTGGTCACCGTCGCAGGAGGCGGCAAGGCCGGACAGTTCATCCTTCAGCGATTGCAGCTCGACAAGCCTGGCATCGATCTCCTCGACCTTCTTCATCGTCAGCGCCTTCACCTCGCGGCTGGGACGGTTGCGGTCCTCATACAGCCCCAGCAATTCACGGCACTCCTCGACAGAGAAATCGAACCGCCGCGCCTTGCCGACGAATTGCAGCTTGGCGACATCATCCTCGCCATAGATGCGATAGCCCGAGGTCTCGTCCTGTCGTGGTATGACCATGCCGATATTGGCGTAATAGCGCACCGTCTTGACTGTCAGCCCGGCGCGGCGGGCGGCTTCACCGATCTGCATTCTGCTCTCCTCATCCGTTTCAGACGTCATTCTGAACAGGGTCTTTACCTTCCCCTTGGGGGAGGCCCTATCTATAGCACATCAGGAGGAGAGAATGGCAGTCCTTACACAGACAATCGCCCAGAATCTGGATATCAACTGGCGATGCCGGCACACATGGGCACGGGCGCGGGTGAACACAGCATGGTGTCTTCTTGGCTGCGCCATTGGCGACCTCGGCACGATCCTGTTCTTTCAGGTGACCGGCATTCCCTGGCCGGTTCTGGCGATCATGACGCTGGCAATCATCAATGGGCTGCTGACATCGATCGCCCTGGAAACGGTGATCCTGTCGCGTCAGATGCCGTTGCGTCTCGCGCTGAAAACCGCTGCTGGCATGTCGCTGATCTCGATGATCGCGATGGAGTCGGCGATGAACATCACGGATGTGGCGTTGACCGGCGGCGCGATGCTGACCTGGTGGGTGGTGCCTCTGATGCTGGCGGCCGGGTTTGTGGCGCCGCTTCCTTACAATTACTGGCGTCTGAAGGCGCTTGGCAAAGCGTGCCACTAGGCAGGGACAAGATGATATGAAGTTTTTCAGGCTGTTCATACTGGCCGGCGCGCTGGTCATCGCCATGCCGCTTTCCGGCATGAACGCGATGGCGCATTCACCGCTGAAATCTTCCAGCCCGGCAGACGGGGCCGTGGTGGCCGGTGCGCCGCAGATGATCGAGTTGACTTTCCGCGGACCGGCAAAGCTGATCCGCTTTCGCCTGACAGATGCCGAGGGGGGCGAGGTGGCGCTTGGCGCGGATCATCTGATGGTCGAGGCAAGCTACCACCGGGTCATGCTGCCGCCGGTTGGCACAGGTGCGTTTACCGCGCAATGGCGGGCTATGGGCGAGGATGGACACGTTCTGAAAGGCGCCTTTTCATTCAGCGTCGATGGAAACTGATCCGCCAGCATGCCCGAGATCTGGACAATCCTGTTGCCGCTTCTCCGCTGGATGTTCTATCCGGCCATGCTTCTGGCGGTTGGCGGCGTCGGTTTCGGCGTGCTGCTGCAGTCCTGGCTTCCGGCCGAGACAGAAGCGTATCTGCGACGGGTTACGGGGCGCGCCGCGCTGGTCGCGCTGGGGCTGGCCATGCTTCAGCTGCCGGTCACCGCTGGCAGCCTTGGTGGTGATCTGGCAAGTGCGGTCGATCCGTTTCTGCTGACGCTGGTGATCGAGGCGCCGGTCGGGGTGGCGGCGCTTGTTGCGTCCGGTGGAGTGGTCTTGCTGCTGGTCACCGAGCGGCTCTCCACCAGCGTGCCGGGGGTGATCCGGTTACTGCCGCCTGCCATCGTCATCCTGTCCATGACGCTTGTCGGTCACGCCACCAGCCGCGGCGTGCTGACCGGCATGCTGCTGTCGCTTCACCTTGCCGGAATCGGGTTCTGGCTTGCCGCCCTTTTGCCGCTTCGGCGGATGTGTCTGCAACCGACTGGCGATGGCGCGCTGGCCGCACTGGCCGAGCAGTTTGGCAGGCTGGCGCTGGTGCTGGTGACCATGCTGGTGGTCGCCGGACTCTGTTACGCCGCGCTTCTTCTTGGATCGGTGACAGCCCTGTTCAATACCGCATATGGCTTGGTGCTTCTGGCGAAGATCGGGCTTGTCGGCAGTATGCTGGTGCTGGCTGCGGTGAACCGGTTCCGGCTGGTGCCGGCATTGCATGAAGATGCGGCCACGGCCGCCCCGCGTTTGCGCCGGTCAATCGAGATGGAGATGGGTCTGGCCGGGCTGATCCTCCTGGCAAGCAGCCTTCTGACAACCTCTGTTACCCTGCCGATGGGAGGCATGTGATGATGAATTCCGGACCTGACAATATCTCGAGACGCGGCTTTCTGAGGGCAGGAGGGGCGGCGGCGGCATTGCTGACAGTCAGGCCGCTGGCGGCGCAGGAAGATGGTGTTCGCCGTTACGCCATCAGTGCCGGTGCGGCGACCCATCGCCTTGGTCAGGAGGGCGCGCCAGCAACCGATCTGTGGCTCTATGACGGGGTTTCGCCGGGCCCGATGATCAGGGCGCGCCGCGGCGAGACGCTGGAAGTGGTCTTTACCAACAATCTTGACGTGCCGACCACCATGCACTGGCATGGCATCCGCAATCTGAACGAGATGGACGGCGTTCCTGATCTGACGCAGGCGGCAGTCGAGCCAGCCGAGAGCTTTACCTACCGGTTTCCGCTGCGCGATGCCGGGACCTTCTGGTACCACGCTCACAGCAAGGGGTGGGAGCAGCTGGCGCGCGGCCTTTATGGCGCGCTGATTGTCGAAGAGGACGACGCGCCGGACAGCGCAAACGACATCACTCTGGTGGTGGATGACTGGCGTCTGACCGAGGCGTACGCGCTTCATGAGGAGAGTTTCGGGTCGCTGATGGACTGGTCGCATCAGGGTCGGCTTGGCAACTGGTTGACGGTGAATGGTGCGACAGAACCGGTGATCGATGCTGCCGCCGGCACCGCAAGACTGCGGATGATCAATGCGGCGAATGCGCGAACGTTGGCGTTCCGCCTCGATGGCGGGCGCCCGCTTCGGGTGATTGCGCTTGACGGTGCCCCCTGCGCGCCGTTCGAAATCGACGTAATCCGGCTTGCCCCGGCACAGCGCGCCGACCTGCTGGTCGAACTCGACGGTGAAATGATGACCATCGAGGAGGTCAGCACCGGTGAGCCGATTACCGCTGCCCAGCTGAAGACCGGTGCACAGCTGAAGTCCGGTGCACAGCCGAAGTCCGGCGGTCGCGCCCTGTCGCCCCATGTTCCTGCGGCGCAAAGCTGGTATTCATTTCCGGATCAGGCTGGCGCGCGGATCATCGACATCCATATGCAGGGCGGCGCAATGGGCAATCTCGACTCGGCGATCTTCGAAGGTGAAAGCCTGCCGCTTCGCGAGCTGGCGCAAAACCATTCAAAGCTGTGGGCCTTCAACGGCATTGTCGGCGGGTATGACAACTGGCTTGGTGATGTGGCGCTTGGCGAGGTGGTGGTGTTGCGGGTGTGGAATGACACAAGATGGGAGCATGGCATGCATCTTCACGGTCATCATTTCTGGGTGCGCTCGCAGGAGTTCGGGGATGAGCCACGCGATGTGCTTCGTGACACCTATCTGATGGCGCCGGGCGAGCGTGCCGAGCTTGTTTTTGTCGCCGACAATCCGGGCGCCTGGCTGTTCCATTGCCATATGATGGAGCATCACGCCGCCGGAATGGGCGCTGTGATCAGCATCGGGTGAACCCGCACCCGGTCCACACCCGGTCCGCACCCGGCCTGCGTCTGGTCAGCCCAATTCAGCCCAGTTCAGTCCGTTTCAGGCGGCTGCCGAATTGGACCGGTGAAGGAAGATGTCCTCCACCACAGCGTTCGGGTCAAGATGCCGGGTCCGCACGAAATACTGCCCGTCAATACAGACAAGCGCGCCCTTGTTGGCCTTTACAAGCATGACGAGCTCACGCTCTTCAATGCTGTATTGTTTCATGAATTGTGACACTGGAAACAGATCACTCATCGGTTTTGCCCTCTTTTACCAGATGTTGTGGTTATCTCCTCCACACTCCCAAAATGTTGATAATGCCCTGTAATGTATTGCTAAAGTTTTGTTACAGCTGTCCGCAGGACTCAATGAATTGCGGTAATAGCTGGATTCCTTTGGGGAATCCCCACATGGCATAATCGGCCTTTCACCGCCGGAAACTGGGCGAAGAGGGGGGTGTTTCATCTGTCGGTTTTGCCGATATGCGGGCGAATCGGGAGAACGAAGGTCACGCCCCCTAGAACAGGGGCTCGCGGTCTTCCTTGATGCAGGCATAGCTTTCGACAACAAGCGTCGATTTTTCACCCGAGGTTTGTGAATAGCCCTCGAACATGGCGTTGCCGCTGGTGCGCGAGATGAACATCTGCCGGCTTTTGTCGCCATCATCCACCTCACAGGCGACTTTCAGCTTCGACAGCTTGCACTGCGAGGCCCCAAACAGCACTTCGCCGGAAGGGTGGTCCATCACCACGGCCCGCTTGGTGTTGCGGATCTGGATGTGGAGACGGCGATCGGCCGGGCCGCTTTCCTCGGTCTCGAGCTGGCCATCAGTAAAGGCCAGAAGGCGCGAGTGAACCTCGCCATCACATTGCAGGAAGATATCTTCATTCGCCGCATATGACGGCAGCACAGGCAGCAGCGCCATCGCCGACAATGTCGCGACAACCCCGAGCGTCCGTGTGATGGTCCCCAAAACGGTCATCTTGCATGGCGGGTTGCTATGCCTGATGGCGGCGCAGAAACCCGGTCCTTCTGTTGTTGTCTCATGCAGCCCGACACGCGCGGGACGTACCGATCCGACATGACGCTACGACGGCAGTTTTCTGCGCGTTTACCTTTACAAGCAACATCTAATAAGCAGGTGATTTCAATATCGGCCAGATCGATTTGGATGCTGGCGGGCTTGTCTTTCCGGCGCAGGCTGCGCTACCTATATCCCATGTCAGGGATTGTCGAAAAGACCGTGGCCGAGGCCGGGTTCGCCGCAAGCTGGATGCAGCATGTGGCGCCGGTTGCCAAAGCCTTTGAGGCGCGGATGCGCCGCCAGCTGCTGTTTGCCAGTCTGGTGACAGGTCTGGCTGTGGGGCTGGCGGTGGTGACAGTGATCCTGAGCCGCTCAGTCGGGGCTGACAATATCATGGCCAACCCGCTCTATGTGTCGCTGGTGCTGGCCCTTGCCGCGCTGGCAGCGATTGCCGGCTGGGTATCGCTGCTGCGCCGTGACACAAGCCTTGCGGATGCTGTCGATCTGGCGGTCGAGACGCATTTTGCGTCGCTGTTCATGGCAGACGGTAACGAGGCCTTTGCCGAGGTCATTCTTCAGGACCTTGTTGATGACGGCATTCTTGAGGATGCCACGCACC
This sequence comes from SAR116 cluster bacterium MED-G06, assembly GCA_002457745.1. GTDB lineage: Bacteria > Pseudomonadota > Alphaproteobacteria > Puniceispirillales > Puniceispirillaceae > UBA8309. The sequence goes on from NTKV01000025.1 coordinate 12,658, forward strand.
GGGTCCTGGCCCATCATGCCGGCACCTATCGCGGCTGCCGGATCCGGCTTTTCACCGCCAGCTCGCAGCTTGGTGATGGCAAGTTCCTGTCGCGTGAGGGGACGCGCCGCCGCCATCTTGTCGTGGCGCGGATGTCACTGCCTTTCGAAATGGACGGCAGCGTCAGGATCGACAGCCAGCGGGACCGTCTTCCGGCATCGGCGCAGGAGTTTCACATCGATCACGACCAGTTCGACCATATCTTCGGCGTTGCCTGTTCCAGCCGGATGGCTGCGGCAGAACTGCTGACTCCCGATTTCGCCGAGACCCTGCTTCTGATCCAGCAGCGCCTTGCCAATCCGCTTGGCAGCAGGACATCCGAGCCGGTCCGGGTGTCCGTCCAGATTGACAAGGGCAGCCTCGTGCTGGTGATCGAAGAGCCCATCCAGAGCCATCAGCTTGACAGGCTTGATCCGCGCCGTGCCGAAATGCTGGCGCGGGGGCTGATCATGCGCTTTGCCACCGTTCCCGGCCTTGTCGACGAGCTTTATGGCGACGCTGATGAAGCGCCGGCATTTGCCGCGCTGACGCCGGCCGAACCTGCGGCCCCGCACATCGCCCTCTGATCCGGATATTGGTTTCTGACCCGGATATTGCTTTCGCACCTGGCTTTGGCGCTGGAATCACGTCGTCGTCACGGCTAGGGTTTCGCATGTCATCGGCAGGACATGGCAATGTCCTGGCCCCGTGTTTCGACACGTGTATCGACACGCATATCGACAGGAGTCCAGAATGAAGCTTTCGGATTTTTCAGCGCTTACCTTTGACTGCTACGGCACGCTCATCGACTGGGAGTCCGGGATGGTCGCGGGGTTGCGCCCCTTGACCGACCGCATCGCAGCAAGGGACGGTGTCGCGCCGGATCGCAACGCCATTCTCGAGGCGCATGCCAGGCAGGAATCAACCCATCAGCGGCAGACCCCGGCAAAGGTGTACAGCGATCTTCTGGCCTGCGTCTATCGGCGCCTTGCCGAGGAGTGGAACGTCGCGGTCAGCTGGGACGAGGCGCTGACCTACGGTGCGTCGGTCGAACACTGGCCGGCCTTTCCGGACTCTGCCGAGGCGCTGGCTTATCTGAAGCAGCATTTCAGGCTTGTCATTCTCTCGAATGTCGACAATGCCAGCTTTGCGCACAGCAACGCGAAGCTTGGCGTTGATTTTGACGCCATCTACACCGCTGAGGATGTCGGCAGCTACAAGCCGGACGCCGCCAATTTCGACTATATGATGGTGCAGCTTGAATCGCTCGGGATCGGCAAATCCGACATTCTGCACACCGCCGAAAGCATGTTCCATGACCACGCGCCGGCCAACCGGCATGGTCTGAAGAATTGCTGGATCTATCGCCGCCACGCCGATGAAGGCTTCGGGGCGACCATGCACCCCGGCGACATGCCAAGCTATGATTTCCGGTTCAACAGCATGGCGGATATGGTGGCCGCGCATAAGGCCGAAATGGCAGCCGGCTAGAGCCCGTTCAACACCCTGATTTCACGCTCGGCAGCGTCGCCGAGAACCGCCAGAGCGTCGCGATAATCCGCGCTGTTATAGGCGGTGACTGCCGCTTCGGCGCTTGGGAACTCGATCAGCACGGTGCGTGTCGCCTCGTCGCCTTCAAGCATCGCTTCGGGCATGCCGCGTGACAGGAACACGCCGCCATTCGCCGCGATCGCTGTGCTGGCCTTCGCCGCATAGGCGGCCAGCTGGTCCGCATCGTGAACGGCACGGTAGATTGCCAGCCAATAACCCTTGCTCATCTCTGTCCTCCGCAAAATCGTCTGAGTCTGCCTACAGGCTGGAAGAAAGACACCGCAAGGTCAACCTGTGTTGGGCCGGGTGCAGGTCTTTTCCGCTGGTCACCTCTGCCGGTAGGCATTCGAGGTGCGCCGCATGTTCAGCGCCGCCTCGCGCCAGAAGACGACAAGGCCGCTGGCAAGGATCAGCCCGGTACCGATCCAGGCAATGCTGTCCGGCCAGCTGCCAAAGATGCTGACGCTCCAGATGATCGACATCACCAGCGCCACATATTCGAAGGGCGCGATCACCGCTGCCTCACTCACGCGGTAGGCCTGGCTGACACAGAAGCCGCCGATCGCGCTGCTCAGCCCGATCAGCAGCAGGATCGGTACATCCGAAAGCGGTGGCACGATCCATGCCCGCAACAGGAAATCAAGCGACCCGCCATCCCCCGGCGCCAGCCTGCCATCGCCGAACAGCCCGGCCATGGCGAGGCCGACGAAAAGGAACACGATCTGGATATAGACAGACAGCGTGCTGGCGCGCTCGGTCCCGCGCATGCGGCGGGCGAGGATATGGATGCCGGCGTAGCAGAAGGCTGCCAGGATCGGCAGTGCCGCCTCCGGCTGAAAGCTTGCCGATGTCGGGCGCAGCATCACCACCGCCCCAAGAAGGCCCACCGCCGTTGCCGCCCACCGGAACTTGCCGACCGTCTCGCCAAGAAAGATCACCGAGAACATCGTGATCACAACCGGCGCGATGAAGAACAGGGCGGTGGCATCCGACAGCGGCATGACGGCCAGACCAAGGAAGAAGAAACTGTTGGCAAGCACGACAAGAAGGCCGCGAAGAAGGTGAAGGTGGAGCTTTGTCGTGCGAAGCTGGCGGTAGCCACCGTCGAGTGGCACAAGGATCGCCAGACTGATTATCAGCGAGATCAGCGCGCGGAACAGGACGATTTCATGAAGCGGGTAGGTGCCGCTGATGAATTTGATGCTGACGTCATTCACCGAAAAGGAAATGGCGGCGCAGATGGCGCACAGGATCCCGACTCTGGTTGGTGACATCGCTGGCATTTATAAGGTTTTCCGCGGAAAGGCGATGTCGGGACACTGCGCCCAATTCACCAGTCCGGCAAGCCCATCCTGCAGACGGGCAGCTTTATTCCGGAGGGCCCTGTTCTGGATGGTTGTCGCAGACCGGCTGCAGGTCTATCGTCTGGCAGCACGTCATCAGCGAAAGGCACACCGATGATTCTCTACACCGCGACCGCATCTCCGTTTGGGCGCAAGGTCAAGCTTGCAGCGCATTGTCTCGGCCTGATCGACAGCATCACCCCGCGCCTGACCAACACAAATGACCCTGATGACGAGATCCGGACGCTGAACCCGCTTGGCAAGATTCCGGCGTTGGTGACAGATGATATCACCCTCTATGACAGCCGGGTGATCCTGGAATATCTGGACTCGCTGGCGGGTGGCGGCAGGTTGCTGCCGGCATCCGGTGCGGCGCGATTCGAGGTGCTGACACGTGCCGCGAAGATGGACGGGATGATGGAGGCAGCGCTTCTGGTGGTCTATGAGAGCCGCTTCCGTCCCGAAGGCATGCAGGTGGACAGCGTGCTGGCCACACAGCGCGGCAAGATCATCCGCGGGCTGGAGAGCATTGGTGCGGCAGACTATGGCAATGGTGCGATGCCTGATCTTGGCGAGATCGGCCTTGCCTGTCTGCTGGATTATCTGGACTTCCGCAAACAGGTTGAATGGCGCGACCATGCCCCGCAGCTTGTCTCCTGGATGGCGGATTTTGCCGCGGCGGTGCCGGGCTATGAGATCACGCTTCCGGCAGACTGATCTAGCCCAGCTGGAAGACGAAATAGAGCGCGATCGGAACGGTCACGCTGGCAATGATCGTTGTCAGGAAGATGGCCGAGGCGGTGCGCCCGACATAGCCGCCATAATGGTCCGACAGCACGAAGACATTCGCCGCGATCGGCAGGCAGGCCGAGAGGATCGCCGCCTTCACCCAGAGCGGGTCCACACCGGGCAGCATCACGAAGAAGATCGCGACAAGGACAGGGTGGACAACCAGCCGTGCAATGCTGAGCGCCGCAAGCTCGCCAAAGGCGTTCCGGATCGGCTGCCCATAGACGGTGGCACCAAGTGCGAACAGCGCCACCGGCGCGGCGGAATCCGCCAGCATGTTGAGAAGCGTGTCCAGAACCGGCGGCAAGGCCAGTCCGGTGGCGGTAAAGGCCAGCCCGGCAACTGCCGAGATCAGCAGCGGGTTGCGACTGACGGTTTTCACCGCGCGCCACAGGGTTGCGCCCATCGCACCACCATCCGCAGCCACGAAATAGCCGGTCAGCACCAGCAGTACCATTGTGTCACAGGCCAGAATGAGTGCCAAAGGCATCGCTGCCGCGTCACCAAGCGCCATGATGGCCAGCGGCACACCGATATAGCCGTAATTCGGATAGGCGGCGTTCAGCCCGAACATCCCGCCTTCCAGCCGCGAGAGGCCGAACAGGGGGCGCGCCAGCAACGCCATACCGACAAACACCAGCGCGGTGGCCACCTCATAGCGCCAGATGAAACCCCAGTTGAGGATTTCCAGCGCGCTGCCGGCCCCGATCTTCACAAACACCATAACCGGCATGGCGATAAAGAAGGCAAATCGTGACAGGGTGCGCGCGTCGCTTTCGCCGACAAAGCCGATGCCGCGACAGAACATGCCGATGAAGATCAGCGCGAAGAATGGAATGGTCAGCGAAAGAACGACAGACATGGCGCCCCGGAAAGCCTGAAAGCTAGGGCAGACATCGGACGGATCATGTCATCCGGCAGGTCTGCAGACCCTATGGATTACAGGTAATATTTCGCGGCGACAAGCGCGTAGACAGCGCCGCACAGGATGATGGCAAGCATGACAGCGGCGCTGCCGTAATCCTTGGCGCGTTTTGAAAGGCCATGTCTGGAAAAGGAAATCCTGTCCACCGCTGCCTCCACACTGGAATTCAGCAGCTCGACGATCAGCACGAGAACAAGGCTGGCCAGCATCATCGCGGTCTCGACAACCGTTGCCGGCATCCACAGGGCAAGAGGTGCCAGCACGGCTGCCAGCAACAGTTCCTGACGAAAGGCGCTTTCCTCGCGGATGGCAAAGACAAGGCCGGCCCAGCTGTTGCGTGCCGCGGCGATGGCGCGGGTCACACCGTGATTGTCTTTGTGCGGGTTGTCCGCGATGTGATAGCCGTCCTTCGGGGTCCGCGCGTTGACAAGATGCGCGGCAAAGATGTCTGTCGCGGCAGACCAGGAGAATGTCTCGGCATGTTTGCGGGCTGCCTTGCGGCTGATTTTCAGCGCTGCCTTCGCCGCCGTGCCGAGATCTTCGTCAAGGACGCCGGCTTTTGACCCGCCAACCACATCGATCGGCCCGGTCACCGGATAGGCCGCCACCGGCAGACCGCAGGCCATCGCCTCAAGAAGGACAAGGCCGAAGGTGTCGGTCCGGCTTGGAAAGACGAAGACATCGGCCCTGTTGTAGATCTCGGGAAGGTCCTTCATATCCTTTGCGCCAAAGAATGTGACATCCGGATAGCGCGCCTTCATCGCTTCCAGTGCCGGCCCGCCACCGACAATCCATTTCTCTCCCGGAAGGTCGAGATCGAGGAAGGCCTCGAGGTTTTTCTCGACGGACACGCGGCCGACATTGATGAAGACCGGGTGTTTTGTGTCCGCCTTGGCCTTGGCATCTTCTGCCGGTTTGAACAGATCGAGGTCGACCCCGCGTGGCCAGATCACCGGATTGCCGATCCGCCATGTCTTCAGATCTGACACCACCGCGTTGGTCGGCGCCATCACCGCATCGCCGGGGCCGTGAAACCAGCGAAGAAAAGCGTAGGTCCAGCTCAGGGGCACCAGCACGCGCGAACGCACATATTCGGGAAAGCGCGTGTGATAGGCGGTGGTGAAAGCAAGCTGGTTTCGCCTTGCGAAGTTTCGTGCCACCAGGCCCAGCGGCCCTTCGGTCGCGATATGAAGATGATCCGGGCCAAAGGTGCGAAGCTGCGCCGAGACCACCCGTCCGGGAAAGATCGACAGTCGTATCTCGGGATAGGTGGGGCAGGGCACCGTGCGGAAGGATTCCGGCGTGATCATCATCACCTCATGGCCAAGCGCCTCGAGGCCTTCACGTGTCTTGGTCAGGGTGCGCACAACCCCGTTGATCTGCGGGTACCAGGCATCGGTGACAATGGCAATTTTCAAAGGTTGATGCTCGCACTGGATGTGGCCGTCTCGGGCTGTGGAAATTGCTCGGGAACCTGCCAGGTGATGGTCTGTTCTGCATTCTGCCAGTCGAGCAGTTCAAGCCTGCCGTCATGATGTTCGACAAGCGCTGACAGTGATTCAACCCAGTCACCGTCATTGGCATAGATCAGGCCGTCGACCATGCGCATTTCAGGCTTGTGAATATGGCCGCAGACAACACCGTCGCAGCCTCGACGCCTTGTTTCGGTCAGCATCGCGGTTTCGAAAGCGGAGATGAAGGACACGGCGGATTTGACCCGATGTTTCAGATATTGCGACAGCGACCAGTAGGGCATTTTGAGCAGGGTGCGGACCCGGTTCACCGCCCCGTTCAGTTTGAGCAGAAGCGTGTAGGCACGGTCACCGACATAGGCCAGCCAGCGGGCATGCTGGATCACCCCGTCGAACAGGTCACCATGGACCACCCAAAGCCTCTTGCCGTCGGCTGTTTCGTGGATGTCGTCTTCCTTGATCGCGACCTCGCCGAATTTGACGCCGAGATAGTGGCGTGCCGCCTCGTCATGGTTGCCCGGGATGTAGATCACGCGGGTGCCATGACGGGCCTTGCGGAGCAGTTTCTGGATGACATCATTATGTTCCTGCGGCCAGTAAAAGCGCTTCTTCAGCTGCCAGCCATCGACGATGTCGCCGACAAGATACAGCGTCTCGCTTCGCGTGTATTTCAGGAAATGGAGCAGCGCCTTGGCACGAGCGCCATGGCTGCCAAGATGTGTGTCCGAAATCCAGATGGTCCTGTAATCCTGAATGCCCGCCTTTTCGTCCACCAAAGACCAAGCTCCCGATTGCCGAATTTCGGGAACACTAGAGCCGCATTGTGACACCAATGTTACTTCGTGGTTTCATTATTGTGACAGCCGCAAAGGGATGCCGGCGACGGTCAGTGGCCTAGCCGGCGTCAAGAAGGGCGTGCATCGCCTGTCGTCCGGACAGCCAGGCACTCTCGATCCGGCCCCCAATCAGCCAGTCCCCTGCCAGAGCGATGCGACCGTCGGCGCTGATCCGTGCGGCGCCGTCCGCGGCGGCTGTTGTCACGCGCGCATAGCGCCAGCGATGGGCCGAAATATAGCGAGGTGTCGGCAGTTCGAGCCCGGTCTGGTTTTGGTAGGCAGCCAGAAGCGCCTGTGCCACATCGGCGCTGTCTTCCTCCAGATGCGCGGTGCTCCAGTCCGGGGCGGCCTGAACGACAAGACCCGCACCATCTCGATCGGCTGCTGATGCTGCGGACAGGGACGGGCGGTGATCTTCCCAGACAGCCCATCCCACCGGACCATTGTCATGGCGGATCGGATCCGCGGCTGGCGGCAGCATGTCGACATCGAAACCATACATGCCCGTCCAGCAGGGGGCGTATGTGGCTGTTCCGGCGGTGGCCGCCAGGTCTGGCTCCACATCCTGCAGAAGCCGCTGTGCCTGTGGTGCGGGCGCGGTCAGCACAAGATGCTGTCCCCGCGCCACAACGCCGTCCCTGTCGTGCAGCGTCACCGCATCCGCGTCTGTCTCGATGCGGGTGATTTCGGTGGTCTGCCTGATCTCGACCCCGGCGCCAAGATGCGCAGGCAGGTCACGCATGGTCGGCGCACCGCAAAGGGCGTCCCGTCCGGCGACCTGCCAGTCTGCCAGTGCGCCGGCCTGGCGGGCGTGATCGCAGGCGGCGATGAAGTCCGGGTGGCGTGCTGTCAGGAACTGCGCCCCGTGATTGAAGGTGAAACCGTCTGCACGGCGCGTCGCGACCCGCCCGCCGATGCGGCGACCCTTGTCGACGACCAGTGTTGAAAGGCTGGCCGCCCGCGCGGCATCGGCGGCGGCCAGTCCGGCCATGCCGCTGCCGATAATCAGGACATCATGCTGGATCTGCGTTGTCATTCTGCTTGTCCAATCCTTGTCTGCCGAGCGGATCTGATGCTTTTGATCCACCGGCCTCTGGCACCTTTTGCGGGATATGGGTATTGTGCGGCCAGACCGCCACCAAGGAGAGACCGATGATCCGGACGAACGCTGCCACCGCCCTCAAGGATGAGGCATCCCGACTGGCTGGACAGCATCTTCGTGTTCTTCTTGGCGACGCGGATCGGTCACGCGCGCTTGTGTTCGAGCTTGATGATCTTCGCCTCGACATGTCGCGGCAGAAAATAGGGGCAGAGACGCTGCCGCTGCTTCTCGATCTGGCCGAGGAGACCGGTCTGGCCGCGCGCATTG
>NTKV01000026.1 GCA_002457745.1 SAR116 cluster bacterium MED-G06
GCCACCGATTACTGCGTCGCCTGGTCGGCACTTGACGGCGCGGCGCAGGGTTTCGATGTCAGTGTGATCCTGCCGGCCTGCCGTGCCATCGACCTTGACGGCTCGCTGGATGCGGGGCTGGCAGAGATGCGGAGCGCCGGCATCAGCCTGTCCGGATAGATGCAGAAAAGGGGGGGAGCAGATGAGCGAGAAAGAGACCAGTCAGCCAGCCCCGCCGCGCTCGCAGCGTGGCAGCCTGCTGGTGACTTTTATCGGTGGCGCCCTTCTCGGGGCCTCGGTCTTCTGGACCGGGCTTGAACTCTGGCCGCAACAGGGCGGCATGCAGATGTCTGGCACCTCCACCGGAACGCATGAGATGAGTGCCGAGACCCTGATCGATGTCGATGGCTGGGCCACACCGCCAACGCTGGACACCGCTGTCTATCCCGATCCGGTCGGTGGCTGGAACCTGAATGTGATGACGACAAACTTTACCTTCGATGCGGCTGCAGCGGGGCTGGAAAATGTCGAGGGGCATGGCCATGCGCATGTCTATGTGAACGGCGTGAAGCGCGGCCGGGTCTATGGCGACTGGTACCATATCGGCACGCTTCCGCTCGGGCGGAACGATGTGTCCGTCTCGCTCTATGCGAATGACCATAGCGGGCTGGCGCGCGATGGCATCAAGATCACCAGCAGCTCCACCGTCATCGTCGAGCAATAACGTAACCGCACTGACCAGCCATATGAAAAAGGGCCACCCGCAATGCGGACGGCCCCGGTCTTCCATGTTTGACCAGAGGGTGCTTACAGCGCCTTGTCGGTGATCATATGGGTCCAGGCGCCTTGCGGCATCTTGGTGATCACCGGATCAGATCCCCCCTTCATCAGGGTGGCGACCGTGCGCTCGTAATCGGCCGGGTCAAGCGCGCCGTTCGAGCCAGCAGTCAGCTTGGCGATCTCGCCCATCATCCGGCGCTGGTGCTTTTCGGTCTGGGCGCCGGTGGCGTCATTCTCGAGCACGATGTCAGCTGCAGCGCTGGCGTTTTCCTCGGCCCACTTCCAGCCTTTCATCGAGGCCCGCACGAAGCGCACCATCTGGTCCTGGAACGCGGCGTCCTTCAGGCGATCGCCGAGGACATACAGGCCATCCTCAAGCGTGGCCACACCCTGGTCCTGATACTTGAACACCACCAGCTCATCGGCACTCAGACCGGCATCGATCACCTGCCAGTACTCATTATAGGTCATGGTGGATACACACTCGGCCTGCTTCTGCAGGATCGGGTCGACGTTGAAGCCCTGCTTCAGGACATTCACGCCGCCGCTGCTGCCATCAGTCGGGATGTTCAGCTGGCTCATCCAGGACAGGAACGGATACTCGTTGCCATAGAACCAGACGCCAAGGGTCTTGCCGCGGAAGTCAGCCGGCGACTTGATGCCGGAATCCTTGCGACAGGTCAGCATCATGCCGGACGACTTGAACGGCTGTGCGATGTTGACGAGGTCAACACCCCTCTCGCGCGATGCCAGTGCCGACGGCATCCAGTCGATCACAACATCGGCGCCACCACCGGCAATCACCTGAACCGGCGAGACATCAGGGCCGCCGGGCTTGATGGTGACATCAAGGCCTTCATCGGCATAGAACCCTCTGTCAGCAGCCACGTAATAGCCGGCGAACTGGGCCTGGGTGACCCATTTCAGCTGCAGCGTCAGCTTGTCTGCGGCGCTTGCTGCCGTGCCCATGGCAACGGTCGCGGCAAGTGCCAGCAAGGTTGTCAGTGTTTTTTTCATGTCATGCTCCCTAGGTTTTGATCCTGTTGTTGGTTACTGGATTTTCCGGCGATTTGACGGGTGCCAGAAGGTGACCTGCTTTTCCAGCAGGCTAAGAAGGCCATAGCTCAGCGATCCGGCAAGAGCGGCGACAACAATCTCCGCCCACACCATATCAACATTCATTCGACCAACTTCGGTCGAGATCCTGAACCCAAGGCCAACAATGGGGGTGCCGAAGAATTCGGCTACGATGGCACCGATCAGCGCCAGCGTCGAGTTGATCTTCAAGGCATTGAAGATAAAGGGGGCCGCTGTCGGAAGCCTGAGCTTCAGCAGCAGCTGGAAATAGGATGAGGCGTAGGTGCGCAGAAGATCGCGCTCCATCGCCTGTGTGGCCTGCAATCCGGCCACCGTGTTCACCAGCATCGGGAAGAAGGTCATCACCACGACAACCGCCGCCTTTGACTGCCAGTCAAACCCGAACCACATCACCATGATCGGCGCGATGCCGACAATCGGCAGCGCTGAAATGAAATTGCCGACAGGCAGCAAGCCGCGCTGCAGAAAGGGAACGCGATCGATCAGAATGGCGATGATGAAAGCGCTACCGCAGCCGATGATGTATCCGCTGAGCGCAGCCTTGATCACGGTCTGCTGGAAGTCAGCCCAGAGTATCGAGGTCGATTCCGCAAAGCGCACCGCAATCATCGATGGCGGCGGCAACAGCACCGTCGGCACCTGAAGCCCGACGGTAAGCATCTCCCAGACGAAAATGATCCAGGCACCGAAAAACACCGGAACGGCAAGCGACACGATGGACGACATCGTCGGCGACATGTCGCGTGCCGCAAGTGACTTTTCCACCGCAAGCCACCCCACAAGCCAGCAGGCAATCAGCAAGGGCCAGCTTGCCGCCGGCATGTCGCCATCCAGCATCGACAGAAGCAGCACCATGCCACCAAGGCTGGCGGCAAGGTCAAGGCGTGCCTGTGGCATGACCCCGGTGCGGTGACGAAGCCCGACACCGGCCAGAAGGATGCCACCAAGGATCAGCCCGATGCCGGATGTGCCAAGATCGGTGATGGCAAGAACCATCGCTGCAAGGCCGGCCGCCCCGCCAAGACTGGCAATGGTGCGCTGGAACCCGGTCATGCCCGCAGCCCCATACGCTTCAGCGTCACATGGCTGATCACACTGACAACGGTGACAAGGATCGCCGCCATACAGGCCGCCGAAATCAGCGCCGACCAGATCTGGATGGTCTGGCCATAATAGGAGCCTGCCAGCAACCGCGCACCAAGCCCGGCCACCGCGCCGGTCGGCAATTCGCCGACAATGGCGCCGACAAGGCTGATGGCGATCGCCACCTTCATCGAGGCAAACAGGAACGGCACCGACGCCGGAAGCCGCAGCTTCCAGAACATATGCAGCCGCGAGGAATTATAGGTGCGCATCAGGTCGATATGCATCGGGTCCGGGCTGCGAAGCCCCTTGACCATGCCGACGACAACCGGAAAGAAGCTGAGATAGGTAGAGATCATCGCCTTTGGCACAAGCCCGGACAGGCCGACCGCGTTCAGAACCACGATGATCATCGGGGCAATGGCAAGGATCGGAATCGTCTGGCTGGTGATGATCCAGGGCATCAGCGACTTGTCCATGGCACGGTTCTCGACGATGGAGACGGCAAGACCGATGCCGAGGATCGTTCCCATGGCAAACCCGAGAAGCGTCGAGGACAGGGTCACGCTGCCATGGAAGATCAGGGACCGTTTCGAGGTGATCTTCTTTTCCACCGTGGTCTTCCAGATTTCGATGGCAATCTGGTGTGGTGCCGGCAAGACCGGCCGATCATGCGCCATCGTATCGCGAACAAGGTCCCCCATCTGCCATTCGATGCCGGCCTTCTCGTACCGGTCGATCTGCCAGGGGGAATTCAGATAGACGGTGAAGCCGTACCAGACGACCATGATCGCGGCCACCACGGTGGCGATCGGGAACACCCGTGACAGCGCGCTGATCATATCAATCCCGCCTGCTTTGCATGTGACCGGGCAACAGCCATGCCGTCAGGTGCCTATTCATAGGAATGCCCCTCACGAAGACCGGTGCGGACCCGCTGGGCGATTTCGAGGAAGCGCTTCGATTCGCGAATATCGAGTGGCCGCTCTGCGGGAAGGTCGGACTCGATGATGTCCGTCACCCGGCCGGGGCGCGGCGACATCACCACGATCTTGTTTGACAGATAGACAGCCTCGGGAATCGAATGGGTGACAAAGCAGATGGTCTTGCCGGTCTTCTTCCACAGCTGCAGAAGCTGCTCGTTCAGATGGTCACGGACAATCTCGTCAAGCGCACCGAACGGCTCATCCATCAGCAACAGGTCTGCATCAAAGGCCAGCGCCCGCGCGATGGAGGCGCGCTGCTGCATGCCCCCGGACAGCTGCCAGGGGAATTTCCGCCCGAACCCGTCAAGCCCGACAAGCTCCAGCGTCCGGGCCACCCTGTCGGCCTTTTCCGCTGCGCTCAGCCCCATGATTTCCAGCGGCAGGCCGATATTGCGCTCGATGGTGCGCCAGGCCAGCAGAGCCGGAGCCTGAAAGACATAGCCATAGGCGCGTTCCAGCCGCGCCTGTTCCGGCGTCATGCCGTTCACGGTAATCGACCCCGCGGTCGGGTGCTCGAGATCGGCAATCACACGCAGCAGCGTGGTCTTGCCACATCCGGACGGCCCGATGAAGGACACGAAGTCACCCTTCTCAATGGCAAGATCGACATCTTTCAGCGCGTGAACCGGCCCGTCATTCGCATCGAATGTCAGGCCGAGTTTTTCGGCTTCAATGACCTTGCTTCTGGTCGTCTTGCTGGTCATCAGACTCCCGCCGGCATGTTGGCCGGATCACGCACCACGGCGCGCGGTGCGGTCAGAGCCTTCCATTGCGACAGCGCCTTGTTTGGCGCGGCGAAGGGTTCACGCGGCACGAACTGGCCGTGGCCCTCGCGGGTCTTCACCTCGTTCTCCTGAATGGCAACATAGCCCCTCGTCATGGTGAAGCGCGGCAGCCCCTTGACCTTGAAGCCCTCGAAGACGTTGTAGTCGATGGCGGATTGCTGCGCGGTATGAGTGATGGTCTTCTCGCGGGCTGGATCGACAACGACGATGTCGGCGTCGGCCCCCTCGAGGATGGCGCCTTTCCGCGGATAGAGATTCAGCGCCTTGGCGATGTTGGTCGAGGTCGCCGCGACAAATTCATTCATCGTCAGGCGGCCTGTCTCGACACCATAGGTCCAGAGCAGCGGCATCCGGTCCTCAAGTCCGCCGGTTCCATTCGGGATCTTCGTGAAGTCCCCGATACCGGTGCGCTTCTGCGCTGTGGTAAAGGCGCAATGGTCGGTTGCCACAACCTGCAGGCTGCCTGCCTGGAGGCCGGCCCACAGGCTGTCCTGATGCAGCTTGTTCCGGAACGGCGGCGACATCACCCGCTGCGCCGCATGATCCCAGTTCGGATGCGCATACTCACTCTCGTCAAGCAGCAGATGCTGGATCAGCGGCTCGCCAAAGACCCGCATGCCCTTCTGGCGGGCGCGGCGGATGGCTTCATGTGCCTGTTCGCAGGACACGTGGACGACATAGAGCGGCACGCCGGCCATGTCGGCAATCATGATCGCGCGGTTGGTGGCCTCACCCTCGACTTCGGGCGGACGTGAATAGGCATGTGCCTCTGGCCCGTTGTTGCTTTCCTCCATCAGCTTTGCCTGAAGCTGGGCAACGACATCGCCGTTCTCGGCATGGACAAGCGGCATCGCGCCAAGCTCGGCACAGCGCTGGAAGCTGGCATACATCTCGTCATCATCCACCATCAGCGCGCCCTTGTAGGCCATGAAATGCTTGAAGGTGTTGATGCCCTTGGAGACCACTTCCGGCATCTCGTTGAAGACCTGCTCGCCCCACCAGGTGATCGCCATATGGAAGGAATAGTCGGTGGTGGCGCGGGTCGATTTGTTGTCCCAGGCCTGAATCGCCGTCAGCAGCGACTGGTCCGGGGCCGGCAGGCAGAAATCAACCACCATGGTGGTGCCGCCGGACAGGGCGGCGCGGGTGCCGGACTCGAAATCATCGGTCGAGTAGGTGCCCATGAAAGGCATCTCGAGATGGGTATGCGGGTCGATGCCGCCCGGCATCACATAGCATCCGGTGGCGTCGAGCGTCTCGTTGCCACTCACCCCTTCGCCGATCTTCGTGATCTTTCCGTTCTCGACCAGCACATCGGCTTTGTAGGTGCGGTCTGCGGTGACGATGGTGCCGTCTTTGATAACCGTGCTCATGGCGTTTCTCCCTGATTTAATCGTCGACGATTCCGGCGGTTTCGACGACGGCATGGAACAGCACGTCGGCGCCCGCGGTCGCCCAGTCTTTTGTTATGTCCTCTGCCTCATTGTGCGACAGACCGTCGACACAGGGGCACATGATCATCGCGGTCGGCGCGATGCGGTTGATCCAGCAGGCATCATGGCCGGCACCCGACACGATATCGCGATGCGAGTAGCCAAGCCGCTGCGCCGCGCGCCGGATCGCCCCGACACAGCCATCATCGAATTCGACCGGGTCGAACTTGCCGGCTTGTTCGATCTCCATCTCGAGGCCGATCTCCTTGCAGATTTCGGCCGCGCCAGCGCGAAGCCGGGCTTCCATGTCATCGATCACCTGCTGCTTCGGATGGCGCAAATCGACGGTGAAGACAACCTTGCCCGGAATGATGTTGCGCGAGTTCGGATAGACATCGCAATGGCCGACAGCACCAACGGCAAGCGGCGCATGCGACCAGGCAATCTCGTCGACAAGCTGGGTGATGCGCGCCATCCCAAGGCCGGCATTGACGCGCTTTGGCATCGGGGTGGAACCGGTATGCGCCTCCTTGCCGGTGAGCGTGACCTGCAGCCAGTTCAGCCCCTGTCCATGGGTGACCACACCGATATCGATGTTCTCATCCTCAAGGATCGGCCCCTGCTCGATATGAAGCTCAAAAAAGGCGGCAAGCTTGCGCGCGCCAACCTCTTCATCACCGATCCAGCCGATCCGCTCGAGCTCGCCGCCAACGGTCTTGCCGCCGGCATCGGTGCGGCCATAGGCCCAGTCCAGCGTGTGCACGCCGGCGAACACGCCGGAAGCCATCATCGGCGGGGAAAAGCGGGTGCCTTCCTCATTGGTCCAGTTGACCACCTCGATCGGGTGGCGGGTCCTGATGCCGGTCTCGTTCAGGGTGCGGATGATTTCCAGCCCGGCCAGCACGCCCAGGACTCCGTCATATTTTCCACCGGTCGGCTGCGTATCGAGATGGCTTCCCACCATCACCGGCGGCAGCGACGGGTCGGTGCCCTCGCGGCGGGCAAACATGGTGCCCATCTTGTCGAGACCCATTTCCAGACCTTCGGCCTCGCACCATGACTGGTACAGCCGGCGCCCTTCGGCATCCTCGTCGGTCAGGGTCTGGCGGTTGTTGCCACCGGCAACACCCGGGCCGATCTTCGCCATCTCCATCAGCGCGTCCCAGAGGCGGTCGCCATTGATCCGGAAATTCTTGCCGCGCTGGTCCATCATCTCGGTATTCATGTCGGATGCCATTGCCTGTACCTCTTCTGTCTGTCCTGCTGCCCAGCCCGATCAGCCTACAGCGACTTCAACACCTCACCCACGGTGCCGATCAACTCGTCAATCTGCTCGCGCGTGATGATCAGCGGCGGTGACAGCGCGATGATGTCGCCGGTTGTGCGGATCATATGCCCCTTCTCGAAGGCCTTCAGGAAAGCCGAGAAGGCGCGTTTTGTCGGTGCGCCCTCGATCGGCTGCAGTTCGATCGCGCCGATCAGGCCGATATTGCGGATGTCGATCACATAGGGATGGTCGGCAAGGCTGTGCAGACTGTCCTCCCAATATTGGGCGAGGTCGGACGCCCGCGTCAGCAGCCCTTCCTCCTGATAGGTGTCGAGGGTGCCAAGCGCCGCTGCAGCAGCCACCGGATTGCCGGAATAGGTATAGCCGTGGAAGAACTCGATCAGCTGTTCCGGACCGTTCATGAAAGCGTCATGGATCTCGTCGCGGACAAACACCGCGCCCATCGGGATCACCCCGCTGGTCAGCCCCTTGGCGGTGGTGATGATGTCAGGCTTTACATCGAAATAATCGGCGGCAAAGGGTGTGCCAAGACGCCCGTAACCGGTGATCACCTCGTCAAAGATCAGAAGAAACCCGTGCTTGTCACAGATTTCGCGAAGCCGCTTCAGATACCCCTTCGGCGGGACCAGAACGCCTGTCGATCCGGCCACCGGCTCAACGATCACCGCGGCAATGGTCGACGGGTCATGAAGTGTCGCGATCCGCTCCAGCTCATCGGCAAGCTCGGCACCATGGTCCGGTTCGCCCCGTGAAAAGGCATTGCGCGACAGATCATGCGTGTGCGGCATGTGGTCGACACCTGACAGCAAGGTGCCGAACATCTTGCGGTTGGCGACAATGCCCCCCACCGAGATGCCCCCGAAATTCACCCCGTGATAGCCGCGCTCACGGCCAATCAGTCTTGTCCGGCTGGCCTCGCCGCGCACCCGCTGGTAGGCAATTGCCATCTTCAGCGCGGTTTCCACCGATTCGGATCCGGAATTTGTGTAGAAACAGTAATTCATCCCCTCGGGCGTAATGTCGACAAGCCGGTTGGCGAGCTCGAACGCCTTGGGGTGTCCCATCTGGAAGGCCGGCGCATAATCCAGCTGTGCCACCTGGTCCTGGACGGCCTTGACGATCTTTGGCCGGGCATGGCCGGCATTCACGCACCACAGGCCAGCCGTGCCATCCAGAATCTGGCGACCATCGACTGTGGTGTAATGCATGTCCCTGGCACTGACCAGCATCCGCGGATTCGACTTGAAATGCCGGTTCGCGGTAAAGGGCATCCAGAAGGCCCGAAGATCATTCGGCTGAAGGTTCGCACTGTCTGGCATGGTGGCACTCTCCATATCCATTGCCGCGCACACCCTTTGAAGGCATGTCGCGCCGATGACCGGCTGGGCACCCTGCGGCCCGGATCAACATCCGGTCAGCGATTTATGAAATATCATTTTTACCGTTTGGTCAAATCTCTTAGGATGTCTGTGCCGCAAAAAACAGCAGCGGGATTTCGGGGGACATGTCGAATAGCATGACTAGGGTTGCAAGCACCGCACCGGCACGCGCCAAAACGCGCATCCAGCAGGAAAATGAAGCCCGCATTTTGCAGGCCGCGCTGGAGGTGTTCTCGGAAAAAGGCTTTCATGGCGCGACCCTCGACAGGATCGCCGGCGCGGCTGACATGTCAAAGCCGAACCTTCTCTATTATTTCAAGAGCAAGGAAGAGATCCACATTGCGCTTCTGACCGATCTTCTCGACATCTGGCTTGCCCCGCTTCGCGAGATCAGTCCGCAGGGATCACCGGCGACAGAGATCGGTTCCTACATCAGGCGCAAGCTTGAATCCTCGCGCGAGTTTCCGCGCGAATCACGGCTCTTTGCCAACGAAATCCTCGCCGGCGCACCGCATATCGCCGGCTTTCTGCAGACCGAACTGAAACAGCTTGTCGATGAAAAGGCCGCCATCCTGCAGAGCTGGATCGATGACGGGCAGCTTGCCCCCTGTGATCCGCGCCATTTGCTGTTCGCCATCTGGTCGACAACGCAGCATTACGCTGATTTCAGCGTTCAGGTACGCCATGTGCTGGGCCTTGTTCCGGGGGATGTCAGCTATTACGACGAGGCGGCCCGTATGCTGGAGACGCTGTTCCTTGGCCGGCTGGTCGCCCCGGGGACAGAGGGCTGACCAGACCGGCCCGCGCGGAACACCAGCCTATTCGGCCACCTCACGCATCGGATTGTTCGGATGCTGCGTCCAGTTGCTATATTCTGACGGCACATCCTTGCCGGTGCGCTTGTCCAGATTGCCGGCAGGAAGCTGCTCCATGGTGATGCAGTTCTCGACCGGACAGACATTGACGCACAGGTTGCAGCCGACGCATTCCTCGTCGATCACCTCGAAACGGCGTTCGCCATCCACCATATTGGTGATTGCCTGGTGCGAGGTGTCCTCGCAGGCGATGTGGCACCGGCCGCATTTGATGCAGCTGTCCTGATCGATTCGCGCCTTGGCGGTATAGTTCAGGTTCAGATACTGCCACTCGGTGACATTCGGCACCGCACGGCCCTGGATCGAAGCAAGATTCGCATGGCCGGCGCTGTCCATCCACTGCTCCAGACCCTCGACAAGCTCCTCGATGATCTTGAACCCGTATGTCATGGCGGCGGTGCAGATCTGCACATTGGCTGCGCCAAGCGTGATGAACTCGGCCGCGTCACGCCAGGTGGTAACGCCGCCAATACCGGAAATCGGCAGGTCCGCCGTTTCCGGGTCGCGGGCGATGGCGGCCACCATGTTCAGCGCGATCGGCTTCACCGCCGGGCCGCAATAGCCGCCATGCGTTCCCTTGCCATCGATGGTGGGTTGCGGCGCGAACTGGTCGAGATCGACCGAGACAATGGAACTGATGGTGTTGATCAGCGAAACCGCGTCCGCCCCGCCAGCCTTGGCGGCGCGGGCCGGATAGCGCACATCGGTGATGTTCGGCGTCAGCTTCACAATCACCGGCATGCGGGTTTTCGCCTTGGCCCAGCGCGTGACCATCTCGATATATTCGGGAACCTGCCCGACTGCCGCGCCCATGCCGCGCTCCGACATGCCGTGCGGGCATCCGAAATTCAGCTCGACGCCATCACATTCAGTGTCCTCGACCTGGCGCAGGATGCCCTCCCAGCAGGGTTCCTCACAGGGCACCATCAGGCTGGTGATCAGGGCGCGATCGGGAAAGGCCTTCTTCACCGACTTGATCTCCTGCAGATTCACATCCAGAGGGCGATCGGTTATCAGCTCGATATTGTTGAGGCCAAGAAGCCGCCTGTCAGCGCCCCAGATCGCGCCGTAGCGCGGACCGCCGACATTGACGATATGCGGATCAAGGCCAAGCGTTTTCCAGACAACACCGCCCCAGCCAGCCTTGAAGGCCCGCACAACATTATATTCCTTGTCGGTCGGCGGGGCCGAAGCCAGCCAGAAGGGGTTCGGGGATTTGATACCTACGAAGTCATGTCTCAGGTCAGCCATTGCGTTCTCCCTTGCGCTTCGCTCAGGCGGTCAGAGCCGCATGAATGGATTCTGCCGCGTCACGTCCCTGTGCCACGGCGGTGACGGTCAGGTCCTCGCCGGCGGCAACACAGTCGCCTCCGGCCCAGACCGACGGGTTTGATGTTTGGAGCTCGTCATTCACCTGAATGCGGCCCTTCTCCACAACGATCGAGCCAATCTCGTCGCCGGAGGCGAGAGTCTGGCCAATGGCGGTGAACAGCTGGTCGACCTCGAAAGTCTGGAACTTGCCGGTGCCGGCAAGCTTGCCGCCTGACATCGCGGTGAATTCCATCTTCACCGCAAGGCTGCCGGACGCGGTCTTTGTCACTGCCGACGGCTGCATCCAGTGACGGATGGCAACGCCCTTGGAAGATGACTGGTCCTGTTCCGCCGAGGAGGCGTTCATGTTCTCCTGGCCACGGCGATAGGCGATGGTCACCTCCTGCGCACCAAGAAGACGAGCCTGGGTGGCGACATCAATGGCGGTCATACCCCCGCCAATCACCATCACGCGCCGACCGACCGGTACCGTGGCAAAGCTGTCCGCCTGGCGAAGCCCGGCGATGAAATCCACGGCATTGGTGCCGGCATCGTCAGCATCACCGTCAACGCCAAGGGCGTTCACCCCGCCAAGACCGATACCAAGAAAGACAGCGTCATGGTCGGCCAGAAGCCCGTCGATGGTGAGCCCCGCGCCAAGGCGGCTGTCATTCACAATGGAAATGCCGCCAATGGCGGTGACATAATCAACCTCATGCTGTGCGAACTGGTCGACTGACTTGTAGGTCGCGATCCCATATTCATTCAGACCACCCGCTTTCGGGTTGGAATCATGCACAACAACCTTGTGCCCCTTCATCGCAAGCCGATGTGCACAGGCCAGCCCGGCCGGGCCGGCGCCAACAACGGCCACACTCTTGCCCGTCTCAGCGGCGCGCGCGAAATACTGCGCCCCTCTCTGCATCGCGTGATCGGTTGCGTGGCGCTGCAAAAGACCGATCTGCACAGGCTTGCCCTCGGCGGTCTCACGGACACAGGCCTGCTCGCACAGCGTCTCTGTCGGACAGACCCGCGCGCACATGCCGCCAAGAATGTTCTGCTCGAAGATCGTGCGGGCCGACCCGTCCAGATTGCCGGTCGAGATCTGCCGGATGAATTTGGGAATGTCGATCGCTGTCGGACAGGCTGTCACGCAGGGCGCGTCATAGCAGAAATAGCATCGATCCGCCGCCACCGCCGCCTCATGCTGGTCCAGCGGCGGATGGGCATCCGCAAAATTCTGTTCATAAGCCTCGTCATCAAGACGGCCCTCGATGATGCCATCTTCAAGATATCTGTCGACCATGTGCGCCTCCGCTCACAGAAGGTGAACAATCAGGCCCGTGACAGTCCGGCGCGCCTCGGCGCCGCCTGCGCTATGACGTGGACCTCCCACGTCGCGGTATGTTGCCGCTACAGGCCTTTGCCAATGGATAAAAGAATGCCGGATAAATCAGCTTTGTCCATAATTTTTTACCATTTGATAAAATTTTTGACAGGACCAGCCTTGCTACCGCTTCCGCTGACCGCCTGTTTTTGACACACTGTCGGTCGCATCCCTTTCAGTGTGAGGACACATCGCCATGCAGAGAACAGCTGAAATCCGGAAGATGATCACGTCCGTCGAGGACATTCACCGCGAGGCCGGAAAGGCACTCGCCACGCCAAGCCGCAAATGCGTGATTGCCGCTGTTATCACCAACCCGCTTGCCGGGGTGGCGGATGGTGATCTCGATATTCTGAAGGATATCGGGGCCGACATTTCGGCACAGCTGGTGGCCAGCGGCCTTGCCGCACTAGGCGCCGCGCCGGATGACGTGCAGTCCTACGGCAAGGGTGCTATTGTCGGCGTTGACGGCGAGATCGAGCATGCGGCGGCGCTGATCCATCCGCGTTTTGGGGCGCCGGTACGCGGGGCGCTTGGCGATGCCACCGAGATCATCCCCTCGACAAAGAAAATGGGCGGTCCCGGCGCCACGCTGGCGGTGCCGCTGACAAGCAAGCACAGCATCTGGGAATTCGACCATATGGACGCTGCCGAAATCTGCGTTCCGGATGCCCCGCATGCCGGTGAGATTGTGGTGATCCTGGCGCTTGGCATCGGCGGCCGCCCGCTGAAGCGAATCAAACCGGACTAGGCTTGCCGCCGGCAAAGATTACCCTCAGGCCAGGCTTTTGCCGGTCTTTCCGTCGAACTGGTGGAGGCTGGCCTTGTCGGTGGTCAGGTGGATCATCTCGCCTGCCGCCTGTTGCGGCGGCGTGTCCATCTTCACGATGATTTCGTCGCCAGCTTCGGTCAGCAGATGGACCAGCGCGTACTCACCAAGGTTCTCGACAAGCTCAAGCGTTGCCGACACAAGTGCCTTGGCAGCGGTCGTCGTGCGGAAATGCTCGGGACGGATGCCGATGGTGTCGTCAGCCTTGGCCGAAATACCAAGGGAGCCCGCCACATCGCCAGCAAGCGTCTTTGCCGTCATGAAATTCATCTTCGGTGATCCGATGAACTGCGCCACGAAGGTGTTCTGCGGATTCTCGTAGAGATCGATCGGGCTACCCACCTGCTCGATCCGCCCGTCACGAAGCACGACGATCTTGTCGGCGAGGGTCATCGCCTCGACCTGGTCATGCGTGACATAGACCATGGTGGCGCCAAGACGCTGGTGAAGCCGCGCAATTTCAAGACGCGTATTCACCCGAAGCGCAGCATCGAGATTTGAAAGCGGCTCATCGAACAGGAACACTTCAGGCTCGCGGACAATCGCCCGGCCAATGGCAACACGCTGGCGCTGGCCACCGGAAAGCGCCTTTGGTGTGCGATCAAGATAATCGGTGATGTGCAGCGCCTCGGCGGCACCGCGCACGCGCTTGTCGATTTCCGGCGCCGGAAGCTTCGCCTGCTTCAGACCGAAAGCCATGTTCTTGTAGACCGTCATATGCGGATAAAGAGCGTAGGTCTGGAACACCATCGCCACACCACGCTTTGACGGCGCCACCTCGTTGACAACCGTCTCACCGATGCTGATCTCGCCACCGGAAATATCCTCAAGCCCGGCAATCATCCGCAGCAATGTGGATTTGCCACATCCCGACGGCCCGACAAACACGACGAATTCACCGTCCTCAATCTCGAGATTGACGTCGTGAATCACCTCGACATCGGCATAGGACTTCAGAACGCCCTGAAGGGTTACGCTGGCCATGTCCTGTCCATCTCCTCAATTGAGTTCACAATGCCGTCCACAAAGCCCGGATATCTGTCAGGCAGGTCACCCCACAGCAATGACGAGGCGGCAAAGTTGGCTTCACATCCCGGCTCCAGCATCGGAGCAAGAAGGGGCCAGTTGGGTTCGTGATAGGGAATGCTGGTCTGCTGTGCTGCAGAGCGGCGCGCATAGACATACCAGCTGGCAATCGATTCGTAGCTGTGTCGCGGGGTAATACCCTGCGCCAGACAGCCCTCGATTGTCGGCCTGATGAAGATCGGGAATTTCGCAAATCCGTCCATGCAGATGCGCTCCAGCGCGTCGGCGATGGCTTCATTGGCAAACCGTTCGGCAACGCGAAGGCAATAGGAGGCGCGGTCGAACGGCAGTTCGAGCTGGAGGCCGGGAAGCACTTCTTGCGTCTCAAGCTTGTCAAAATGCCGGCGGAGATCGGCATCGCGCATCGCCTCGTCAAAGGTCGCGTGGCCGGCAAGTGCCCCCAAATAGGCAAGCCCCGTATGACCGCCATTCAGGATCCGGATCTTGGCTTCCTCATAGGGATCGACATCCTTGACAATCTCGACACCGGCACGGGTCAGATCAGGCATCGAGGACGCAAAATTGTCCTCCAGCACCCACTGGATGTAATCCTCGCTGTGGATGGGGCTGTGCGCCTTTCCCGGGAACAGCGCCTCGGCCTCGTCAATCAGCGCTGGCGTCGTGCGCGGCGTGATCCTGTCGACCATCGAACAGGGGAAGGTGACGTGATCCGCCACCCAGGCCGAAAGCTCGGCCTCACCGGCAGCATTCAGCCAGGCAAGCAGGGAGCGCCGCAGCATCTTGCCGTTGCCACGGATATTGTCACAGCACAGGATGGAAATCGGCCTGCCACCCGCCTGATGGCGGCGTTTGAGCGCTGACGCCAGATAACCGAAGATGCTATGGCGCGGACCGCCTGCAATCTCTTCGGCAATCACCGGATCACCGGTGTTCAGGCGGCCGGCATCATCAAGATAATAGCCGCTCTCTGTCACCGTGATGGTGATGGCGTTTACACTGTCCAGCGCAACCAGCGCTTCGGCTGTTTCAGCATCCTGTGACCAGTCAGCGAAGGTCAGGTGCGGGCGCACCATGCGCCAGGCGGTCGGCGCCGAGGTTCCGGTGTATTTCAGAAGGTATCCATCGTCTGCGGCAGCGGCCTCTGCAAAGGCGCCGGATTCCGAAGCACGCAGATTCACCGCCGCAATCCCCCAGCTCAGATCGCCGGTGCGCGCCATATAATCATCGATATAGACAGCCTGATGCGCCCGGTGAAAGGCGCCATAGCCAACATGCACGATGCCGATGTGGCAGTCATCGCGATCATATTCGGTGGCGAACATCGCCGGTGAACCCATGCTGATCATGAAGACGCCGCCTCCTTCTTGACCAGCTCTACCCGCGCCAGCGCACGATAGGCTGTCGGCGTCATATTCTTCATCTTCATGAAGTTGCGGTTGAAATTGGCAAGGTTCTGGAACCCGACCTCGTAACAGATCATCGATACCGGATGATCGGTGGCATAGAGCATTGAGCATGCCTGCCCGACCCGCACCCTGTTGAGGAATTCAAGGAACCTGTTGCCAGTGATCTTGTGGAAATTCCGCGAAAAGGCCGCCGGGCTCATACAGGCAAGCTGGGCAGCCGACTCCAGCGAGATATCGTCGGTGAAATTGCGGGTGATATGATCGACCACAGCGGCAATGCGGCTGTGCTTGTTGCTGTCCTCGGGCTGCGTCACCGCCACAACCGACAATTGCCGCTTTTCCGCATGCTTGTTGATATCGGCAAGCAGCTTCATGAAGGCCATGATCCTGTCGAGACCTGTATGGTCGCGAATGGCGGCAAGGCTCTGCTGGGCAAGCTCCGGATCGAAACCATGGAACTCGATGCCGGACCCGGCAAGATCGAACATCTCCCGCAATTCCTCGAATTCGGGGAATGCCTCGGTCATCTTCGCGATGCTTTCCTCATCGAACTGCACCAGCATGTCGCGGACCACCACCTTTTGCGACAGCACCTCGTCGGACACCCAGTTATGCGGAAGGTAGGGGCCGGTCAGGAACAGCGATCCAGGACCGAACTCGCCGATATAGTCGCCGACAAAGGCCTTGCCGCGGGTATCGACAATAAAGTGAAGCTCGAATTCGCGATGCGAATGCCAGCGGCACAGATTGCTTGGCCAGCCATGCTCGAGATAGCGGATGCTCTCGGTAGAGCGGTCGACATATTCAATTTCCGGCGTGATGATCGACATGTCCCTACCTCAGCACATTGCCGCCATCGACGCTGATCGTCTGCGCCGTGATGTATTGTGACTGTGCGCCGGCAAGGAACACCGCAACCCGCGCCACTTCAAAGGGCCGGCCCATATAGCCAAGCGGCACGGCCTCACCAACCTCACGCTTTTTCTGACCGATCTCCTTGTTCTCGAATGTGGCAAACAGCGAGTCCACCGTCTTCCACATCGGCGTGTCGATCACGCCGGGCGAGATCGCATTGACCCGGATCCTGTGCGCGGCAAGCGCCAGCGCCGCCGACTGCGTATAGCTGATCACCGCCGCCTTGGTGGCGCAGTAATGCGCGACCAGCGCCTCGCCGCGATGGCCTGCCTGGCTTGCCATATTGATCAGGGACCCTTCGCGACCCGCCTCGACAAGGGCCTTGGATGCTGCCTGCATCACCGCATACATGGCGCGTACATTCACCGCGAACAGCCTGTCATACTGCGCCAGATCGGCCTGCAGCACCGACCCCATATCGAACAGCGCCGCATTGTTGAACAGCACGTCGGGCGTCTCGGACGCGATCCAGTCGCACAGGGCGGACAGCCCCTCGTCACACGTCAGGTCGAAGCCACGGTGCGTCGCCTCGCAGTCGCCGGCAAAGCTGTCACCAAGGTCGGTGGTCAGAACACGGGCACCGCAGGCCGCAAAATGCTCAGCCGTCGCCATGCCGATGCCACCATTGGCACCGGTGACAAGGCAGGTCTTGCCGGCAAGATCTGTCGGTGCCGCGTCGAAACTCATTTCACTGCTCCGAACGTCAGGCCGCGGACAAGCTGCTTCTGACAGAACCAGCCAAGAACGACAATCGGGCCAACAGCGGCAGTCGATACAGCCGACAGACGCCCGAAGAACAGACCTTCCGGTGCCCGGTTGCCCTCGATCAGCTTTGACAGGGTTGCGGCATCGGTGGTGGTCAGGCGGACCGTCCAGTAGGCTTCGTTCCAGCAGAAGATGAAGCACAGCAACGCGGTCGAGGCCAGCCCTCCCCAGGCAAGCGGCAGCACGATATCCTTGATCTCGCCCCAGGTGCTGACCCCGTCCATCTTGCCGGCTTCGATGATCTCCTTTGGAACTTCCTTGAAGTAGGTGAACAGCATCCAGATGACGATCGGCAGGTTGATCAGGCTGAGAACGACGATGATCAGGAAATGCGTGTCGAAGATGCCAAGAAAATTCTTGGTCAGGAAAGTCATCGGATACAGGACCGCCGCCGCCGGAAGCATTTTCGTCGACAGCATCCAGACAAGGATGTCCTTGGTGTGGCGGCTTGGATCAAACGCCATCGCATAGGCCGCGGGCACGCCGACCACCAGCGTCAGCAAGGTCGCAAAGACCGAGGTGATGACCGAATTCACGGCAAACCGCCAATAGTCATAGTTCTCGGTCATGTTCACATAGTTCTCGATGGTCGGTGTGAACAGGAACAGGAATTCCGGCTTCACGGCGTCGGCATCGGTCTTGAAGCTTGTGAACACCATCCAGAAGATCGGGAAAAAGAACAGGATGGCGACGGCCCAGGCAAGGGACGGGCGAATGAAACGGGCAAAGATTGTTTTCTGGTTCATGGCGCTCTCCTCCTCAATCCATCAGGCTCTTGCCGATGATGCGAAGAAGGAAAATCGCCACGATGTTCGCCAGAACCACGGCCATGATGCCGGTCGCGCTGGCAGCGCCGATATTGTTCGAGGCAAACTCGCCGATCAGATAGGGAAGATTCTTGTTGCCGTTGCCGCGGCTGACAATCTCGATCTCGGCATAGAGCGACAGGTGGAAGATGGCCTGGATCATCACCACGATGGCAATGGGACGCGCAAGATGTGGCAGCGTCAGGTTCCGGAACTGGGACCAGGCATTGGCCCCGTCAAGAATGGCGGCCTCTTTCTGCTGCTGGTCTTCCGACTGCAGCGACGTCATGAAGATCAGCACGGCAAACGGGGTCCATTGCCAGGTCACCATGATGATCACCGCCATCGCCGATGTCTGGGTGGCGCGGAAGGATACCGGTTCGATTTCCGGCCAGAGCGAGAAGAACCCGCCAAAAATTGGCATTGTCTGCAGCGAAGCGACGATGGCATTGATGCCCTCGACGGCAAGGCCGTTCAGCCCCAGCACCGGATCGAGGATCATGTTGATCCACAGCACCGCATTCACCGCCGGCATCACGAAGAAGGGCGAGATCAGCATCACGCGGGCGATCCCGCGCCCCATGAAGTTGCGGTTCACAAGCACCGCGATGGCCAGGCCAAGCCCGACAGTCAGCGCGATGACACTGCCGACAATGAACAGGCTGTTCTGCACGGCAAACCAGAAGTCCTTCGCGCTGTAGAGCACATATTCGTAGTTACCCCAGCCCCGCCAGTTATCAATGCTTGGCGATGTCCATTCCGGACGGCGGAGGCTGTTCAGGACGTAACGGATAAAGGAAAAGAACAGGGTCATGCCAAGGGGCACGAGCATCCATACCAACAGCAGCAGAACGGCGGGCGTTTGCAACAATCTTGGTAATGTGCGGCTTGTCATGAACCCAGGATCCCTTGAAGGGGGCACGCCTCGGGGGCGTTCTCGTTATTCTCAAAAAAAAACCCGCCGCCGACATATCGATCAAAGATGGCGCCGCACGGCGGGATACAGGTCTTGAAGAAAGGAAGGCCGGGTCGCGTGGACCGGGCCTTCCCCCACCTTGGAGAGGCTTAGAAGTAGCCAGCTTCCGACATGATGGCGGTCGCAGCGGCCTGCGATGCAGCAAGGGCATCGTCAACCGACTTGGCACCGGAAAGGGCAGCAGCCATTTCCTGTGCAACTGCACTACCAACCTGCGGGAACTCAGGAATTGCAGCGAACTGGACACCGACATACGGCTTCAGGTCAGTTGCTTCCGGAGCAGCGGACTCGATGGCCGCCATTTCGGCAGCAGCGAAACCGGCAACAGCCTGGAACTCAGGATAGGCGTAGGTCGACGAACGAGTGCCGGTCGGAACCGAACCCCAGCCGAAATCCGGATGCGCTGCAACGGCCTTGATGTAGTCCTTCGAAGTCGCCCACTCGATGAACTTCTTGGCTTCGTCAGCGTTCGGGGTGCCGGCCGGTACAGCCATTGCCCATGCCCACAGCCAGTTCGCACCAACCGCATTACCGGCGTTCGGCGACTGGGCGTAAGCTACGCCGTCAACTTTCAGGAAGGACGCAGCGATGGTGGCATCAATCCACATGCCGCACTTGCCTTCGTTGTAGAGAGCCAGGATTTCGTTGAAGGAGTTACCTTCCGAACCCGGAGGGCCGTAGGAACCAAGCAGATCAACGTAGAAGTTGATAGCAGCCTTCCACTGAGCGGAATCGATGGTCGGACGCATGTCCTTGTCGAACCAGGCACCGCCGAAGGAGTTCACAACAGTGGTGATGAACGCCATGTTGTCGCCCCAGCCGGGCTTACCGCGAAGGCAGGCACCATAGACACCCTTGTCAGGGTTGTGGATGGCAGCAGCGGCCTTCTTGATGTTGTCCCAGGAGTCGTTGTCGGCAACCGATACACCGGCAGCGTCGGTCAGGTCCTTACGGTACATGACCATCGAGGACTCACCGTAGAACGGTGCGGCATACAGAGTGCCTTCGTGCGACAGGCCGTTGCGGATAGCAGGCAGCATGTCGTCGACGTCGTAGGAGGCGCCGAAATTCAGCGGCTCGATCCAGCCTGCAGCACCCCAGATCGGAGCTTCCTGCATGCCAATGTTGATGATGTCATACTGACCACCGCTGGTTGCGGTGTCGGACGTGACCTGCTCGCGCAGAACGCCTTCTTCCAGGGCAACCCAGTTCAGCTTTACACCGGTATCAGCGGTATAGGCTTCGGCAACCTTCTGCATGTTGATCATGTGACCGTTGTTCACGATGGCGATCGTCAGCTCGGCAGCAAAGGCCGGGGCGGCGATGGCCGTGGCAAGCGTGGCTGCCACAACGGTAGTGCGCAAATTCTTCATGATGTCCTCCAATGAAGCTCGCAGATTGACGTTTATTTTTTTCTTATCCGCCAACCTTGCTGTCTGGCAGCACTTACCCGCCAATCAATTTATGCCTAATGCTGATACATTTCTGCTTCTATTGTTAGACAATTTCAGATTTAGTGTCGACTTTGTATCATTAGAGGCCGGAATACACGGAAAACAAACATTTTATTCCATCGTCTCTACCGCCAACCCGTTTCGCAGGAAACGGCGTTATCGCGCCAGCAACCCATCTCGCCAGGCGTGGTAACTGTGCTTCGGGGTACGAATCATGCTGTCATAATCAACATGAACGATGCCGAATCGCTTGCTGTAGCCGAAGGCCCATTCGTAATTGTCGAGCAATGACCAGGCAAAATAACCATGGATCGGCACCCCGTCG
>NTKV01000027.1 GCA_002457745.1 SAR116 cluster bacterium MED-G06
TGTACAAGTTTTTGCCCCAGAGCTTCGCCTGCTGGCAGAGGGAATAGCTCTGAACACCTCGGGAGGCCAACAACCCCCAGTATAAAGAGAGCTATACTTAAAAAACGTCGCCAAACCAATTGCTGCCACCTTTTTCATGTCGCCGTTTAATTTTTAACCAACAGCTCTCGCATCGGCAAATGCGATATCTGTACGTAAATTTGTACGTTAAATTGAGCCAAACAATGAAAAAACCCGCCTTTAAAGCGGGCTGCAGAAAGTAATGGCGGAGGGGAAGGGATTCGAACCCCCGAAAGGAATTTCTTCCTTTAACGATTTAGCAAACCGCCGCCTTCAGCCACTCGGCCACCCCTCCGCCGGGGCCGGACCATGACCGATGCTGTCGCACCATCTGGACCGGTGAAGATACACGGCGTATGCAGGGCGAATTCCTAGCTTTGAATGCGCGGCCTGTCAAACCGAAATGACACGCGGCAGACGGTTTCCTGACGCGCCTACCCGTCCAGCTTCGCGCGCAACAGCTGGTTGACCATGCCGGGGTTGGCCTGACCCTTGGAGGCCTTCATCACCTGGCCGACGAAGAAGCCGAACAGCTTGTCCTTGCCACCGCGATATTCCTCGACCTTGTCGCCGTTGGCGGCGATCACCTCATCGATCATCGCCTCGATGGCACCGCTGTCGGAAACCTGCTTCAGACCCTTTTCCTCGACAATGGTGGCAGCGTCCTTGCCACTCTCGAACATGTCGGCAAACACATCCTTGGCGATCTTGCCAGAAATGGTGCCATCCTCGATCAGCCCGACCAGACCCCCGAGAGCCTCGGGAGATACCTTGCAGTCGCCCAGAGTCTCGCCAGACTTGTTCAGCGCGCCGAACAGCTCCACCGTCATCCAGTTGGCGACAAGCTTGCGGTCGCGGCCAGCGCTGGCGGCCTCGTAAAAGGCAGCGGTCTCACGCTCTTCGATGATCACCGAGGCGTCATAGGCCGACAGGCCATAGTCACCGGTCAACCGGTCCTTGATGGTGTCGGGAAGCTCCGGCAGGGCGGCGCCAAGCGCGTCCACCTCGGCCTGCTCGATCACCAGCGGCAGAAGATCGGGATCAGGGAAATACCGGTAGTCATGCGCATCTTCCTTGGAGCGCATCGCCCGTGTGGCGCCGGTGCCGGTGTCAAACAGCCGGGTTTCCTGGTCGATCTCGCCCCCGTCCTCGATAATCTCGATCTGGCGGGCAACCTCGTAATCGATGGCCTGCTGGATGAAACGCAACGAGTTCAGGTTTTTGGTTTCGGTGCGGGTGCCGAACTCCTCACCCGGACGGCGCACCGACACATTCACATCTGCCCGCAGCGAGCCTTCTTCCATATTGCCGTCGCAGGTGCCCAGATACCGCAGGATCGACCGCAACTTGCGAACATAGGCGGCGGCCTCGGCAGCCGAGCGCATATCAGGCTTGGAGACAATCTCCATCAGCGCCACACCGGTCCGGTTCAGATCGATATAGCTTTTCGACGGATGCTGGTCATGCATCGACTTGCCGGCATCCTGCTCCAGATGAAGCCGTTCAATGCCGATATCACGCGTGGTGCCGTCAGGCATGTCGAGACGAAGTGTCCCCTCACCCACAATCGGCTGCTTGTACTGGCTGATCTGATAGCCCTGTGGCAGATCGGCATAGAAATAGTTCTTGCGGTCGAACACGCTGACCAGATTGATTTCGGCATTCAGCCCCAGACCGGTACGGACCGCCTGGCGGACGCATTCCTGATTGATCACCGGAAGCATGCCCGGCATCGCCGCGTCAACGAGGCTGACATTCGAGTTCGGATCCGCCCCGAACGCCGTCGGCGCGCCTGAGAACAGCTTTGCGCTGCTTGATACCTGCGCGTGAACCTCAAGCCCGATGACGACTTCCCATTCGCCGGTGCGACCTTCGACAAGATTGCTCATCACACGCCTCCCGCGCGGCGCGCTGGCACCGCGTCGAACCCGGCCGCATCCTCGATCACGCGGCCAATGCTGTAAAGTGTCGCTTCATCAAACGGGCGACCCAGGATCTGCAGCCCCAGCGGCAGCCCCTCGGTGTTCAGCCCAGCCGGAACGGCCATGCCGGGAAGCCCCGCCAGATTTGCCGGCACGGTGAACACGTCATTCAGGAAATTGGTCACCGGATCCTCGACCTTGCGCCCGACCGGAAAGGCTGCTGTCGGCGTTGCCGGGGTCAGGATGGCGTCCACCTGCTGCCAGGCAGTGTCAAAATCCTGCCTGATCAGGCGGCGCACTTTCTGCGCCTTCAGATAATAGGCATCGTAATAGCCTGCCGACAGCACATAGGTGCCAATCATGATGCGGCGCTGCACCTCGTCACCAAATCCCGCGGCGCGGGTCTCGCCATACATGTCGTCAAGCGAATCCGCCTCAACCCGAAGGCCGTAGCGCACGCCATCATAGCGCGCCAGGTTCGATGACGCCTCGGCAGGCGCGATGATGTAATAGGCTGGAAGCGCGTATTTCGTATGCGGCAGCGAAATCTCGACAAGCTCGGCACCGGCATCACGAAGCCAGGCCTGTCCTGTCTCCCACAGCGCCACAACCTCGCTGTCCATCCCATCCATCACATATTCGGATGGCACCCCGATCTTCATCCCCTTCACACCCTTGTCGAGGGCCGCCATCAGATCAGGAAGCGGCGTGTCGGCAGAGGTGGAGTCTTTCGGATCATGGCTTGCCATCGCCTGCATCATCAGCGCGTTGTCGGCGACGGTGCGGCTGAACGGGCCGGCCTGATCAAGCGAGCTGGCAAATGCCACAATGCCCCAGCGCGAGCACCGACCATAGGTTGGCTTCATCCCGACGACACCGCAAAAGGCGGCTGGCTGGCGGATCGAGCCACCCGTATCGGTACCGGTCGCCAGCAGCGCCGAACGCGCCGCCACGGCAGACGCCGACCCACCGGAGGACCCGCCGGGCACCAGATCGACACCATCACCGGCCTGCCATGGGTTGACGGCGGGGCCAAACGCGCTGGTCTCGTTTGCCGATCCCATGGCGAATTCATCGCAGTTGATCTTGCCAAGCATCACCCCGCCCTCGCGCCACAGATTCGCGGTCACGGTGCTTTCATATGTCGGGGTGAATCCGTCAAGGATGCGCGAGCAGGCAGTGCTGGCAACGCCGGCAGTGCAGAACAGGTCCTTCACACCAACAGGAAGCCCTTCGATCAGACCCGCCTCACCAGCGCTGATCTTGTCCTGAGAGACCTTTGCCATGTCCATCGCCTTGTCGGCGGTGACAGCCACGTAATTGTTCAGCGGACCGGTTTCCTCGATCGCGCCAAGATAGGCCTCGGTCAGTTCCGGAGCCGAGACGTCACCGGCATCCAGCGCGGCGCGCGCCTCGACGGCGCTGAGCGACAGCAGATCAGACATTATTCAACCACCTTCGGAACAACAAAGAACCCGCCAGCTGTTTCCGGCACATTGGCCAGCACCTCGTCGACGCGATTGCCATCCGTCACCTGATCGGCACGGCGCGGAAGGCTGTGACCGGTCACGCTGGCAAGCGGTTCGACATGATCTGTATCGACCTCGTTCAACTCGGCAATCCAGTCGAGGATGCCGTTCAGCTCGTTGGCAAGCTGATCCTGACGATCCTCGGGGACATTGATGCGCGCGAGGCGGGCGATTCTGGCAACGGTGCTCTTGTCAACCGACATGGTGCTGTGCTTTTTGCTGTTGCAGGTAAATCACGGATGGATCTATCACCGCATATGGCGATCTGCAAGCTTAACGATATGCCGACAGCGCTTTCCAGCGGCCAGCGGCTCCTCGGCCTTGATGTCGGCAAGAAGACCATTGGCCTCGCCATTTCCGACGCTGCCCTTGTTGTGGCAAGCCCCCTGAAAATCCTCTGGCGGAAGAAATTCACCGCGGATGCCGAGACCATGTTCAGCCTGTGCGACGCCGAGGGCGTTGGCGGCCTGATCATCGGCTGGCCGGTCAATATGGATGGCAGCGAAGGGCCACGATGCGATGCCACACGTGATCTTGCGCATGCGCTGCTGCGCATGCGTGACCTCCCCATCGCGTTCCAGGATGAACGGCTGTCTACACAGGCGGTGGAATCGGCGATGTTGTCCGCCGACATGACGCGGCAGCGCCGGGCCGAACGTCGCGATGCGCTTGCCGCCGGCTGGATTCTGCAATCGGCGCTCGACCGGCTGGATGCCATGCGCGCGCCCACGGAAGCGTGACACAGGCGGAACGCCGCGACAGCGCGAAGATGAATTGGCTGGACGTCGGGCGCCAGCTGTGACTATAAGCTGGCCTTCATGACAGAGCAGAGCAACAGCGGGTCCAACTCCCCCGCCAGTGTGAAAAAGACGCCAGCCCCGCCGGCCCGGCTTGGCAGCAAGCATTTCCTGGGAATCGAGGGGCTCAACCCGCTCGAGATCAACAGCCTGATCGATCGCGGCGACATGTTTGCCGACCTCATCCAGCAGACCACATCACTGCAGCCACCGCTGTCCGACGTGCTCCGTGGCCGCACCGTTCTGAACCTGTTCTTCGAGAATTCGACCCGGACCCGCGTCTCGTTCGAGCTGGCCGCGAAGAATCTTGGCGCGTCCGTTCTCAACATCAATGTTGCCGGATCATCGGTGAAAAAGGGCGAGACCCTCCTCGACACCGCAACCACGCTGAACGCCATGCATCCGCATATCCTTGTCGTGCGGCATAACTGTGCCGGCGCGGTCCAGCTTCTCAGCCAGCATGTTGACGCCGCTGTCATCAATGCCGGTGACGGACGGCATGAGCATCCGACACAAGCACTTCTCGATGCGCTGACCATCAAGCGTCGCATCGGTCGCGTCGAAGGGCTGAAGATCGCCATTTGCGGTGACATCGCAAACAGCCGTGTGGCGCGCTCCAACATCCATCTGCTGTCGACCCTTGGTGCCGAGATTCGGCTGGTGTGCCCGGCGACATTGCTGCCGATGGATATCGATGCGATGGGTGTCGAAATCCATACCAGCCTCGAGGAAGGGATCGAGGGTGTCGACATTGTGATGATGCTGCGCCTTCAGACCGAGCGGATGGAAGGCACCGAGACACCTTCGCAACGCGAATATTTCAACCTGTTCGGCCTTGACCGGAACAAGCTCCAGCGTGCCGCGCCAGATGCGTTGATCATGCATCCCGGCCCGATGAACCGTGGCGTCGAGATCGATTCAGCAACCGCTGATGATGTCGAAAGAAGCCTGATCCGGACGCAGGTCGAGATCGGCGTGGCTGCCCGCATGGCCTGTCTCGAAGCCCTGGCAACGGAGGGGGCGCCATGACCGACCTTCTGCTTCACAACGCCAGGCTTCTTGATCCCGCCCGCGGCATCGACGAAGCCGGGTATGTCGCTGTTACCGACGGTGTAATCGCCCATGCCGGGCCGGGCGTTGCCGACGCCGCAACGCGCAAGGCGGCAGCACAGACCATTGATTGCGGCGGTGCCTGTCTTGCCCCCGGGCTGATCGACATGCGGGTGAAAACAGCGGATCCCGGGGCTGAACATCTGGAAGACCTGACAACGCTTCTGCGCGCTGCGGCGGCAAGCGGTATCACCAGCCTTGTCGCCCTTCCTGACACCAAGCCGGTGATCGATGACGCCAGCATGATCGACTCGCTCAGCCTTCGGGCCACCCGCATCGGCGGCGCGCGTCTGTTTCTCTACGGGGCCGCGACCCACAGAATCAAGGGCAAGGCGATGGCCGAGCTCGGGCTGATGGCCGAAGCCGGCGCTGTCGGCTTTGCCAACGGCAGCCGCTGCATCATGGACAGCATGGTGATGCGACGGGTAATGGCCTATTGCGGCATGCTCGACAAACCTCTTGTGCAGCATTGCGAGGATCACAACCTCACCGCCGACAGCGAGATGAACGAGAGCGAGACCTCGACCCGCCTCGGCCTGATCGGCGCACCTGCGATTGCCGAGGCGATGATCATTGACCGCGACCTTCATCTGGTTCGGATGACAGGCGCGCGCTATCACGCCGCACATATCTCCACCGCCGAGGCCGTGGAGTCGATCCGCCGCGCCAAAGCAGAAGGGCTTGCTGTCACCGCCGACACCGCCCCTCCCTATTTCCTGCTGAACGAATTGTCGGTCAGCACCTACGACACCGCCTTCAAGATGGCACCGCCACTGCGTTCCGAGGATGATCGCCAGGCCATCATCGAAGGCCTTGCCGACGGCACGATCGATGCCATCGCCTCGGACCATATCCCGGTGGATGGTGACGCCAAGGCCCAGCCCTTCGGCCCGGCACAGCCAGGTGCTTCGGGTGTCGACACGCTCCTGGCCCTGACCCTGTCACTTGTGCATCGTGGGCAGATCAGCATGCTGCGCGCGATGGAATGCCTGAGCCTTGCCCCGGCCTCGATCCTCGATCTGGATGGCGGGGCTCTGATCCCCGGCGCTGCTGCCGATCTGGTGCTGTTCGACGCCGACTCAAGCTGGATCGTGCGGAGCGCGGAATTCCAGTCAAGCTCGCGGATCACCCCGTTCGAAGGACTGCCCGTCCAGGGCCGGGTAAAGGGATGCTGGGTCGGCGGCGCGCCAGTCTTCACCCAGGGCTGACCGGATATGTCGGTGTTTGACCTTCTGATCGCCGCATCGCTCGCCTACCTTGCCGGGTCCGTTCCGTTCGGATTGCTGCTGACAGGACTGGCCGGCAAGGGCGACATCCGCGACATCGGCAGCGGCAATATCGGCGCAACCAACGTTCTGCGCACAGGAAGCAAGGGCTTGGCACTGGCCACCCTGATCCTCGATGGCGGCAAGGGGGCCGCTGTGGCTCTCGCGGCGCAGACGCTGACCGGAGACCCGGTGATGACAGCCATCGCCGGCGGGATGGCGGTGGTCGGACATTGTTTCCCGGTCTGGTTGAAATTCAAAGGCGGCAAGGGTGTTGCCACCTGCCTCGCCACCTTCGCAGCGTTCGACATCCGCCTTGGCATCGTCTTTGTCGCCCTGTGGCTCGGAACCGCTGTGATCTTCCGCTATTCCTCACTTGCCGCGCTTGTCGCCACAATGGGGTGCAGCATTGCCGCCGTCTGGCTGGCATTGCCGGAACCGGTGGTCATCGCCGTGATTGTGATGAGCGGACTGAGCTGGGCCCGTCATCACCAGAACATCGGCAGACTGCTGACCGGCAAGGAAAGCCGCATCGGCAAGAAATAGCCTCGCACCGGTCTTTCCTGATAATCCGAAAGCGTTAATCGTTTCTTCAGACTAACGGTTTATATCTTTGGTATGGACCGCGAGGAACGTCTTGCTCATCTGCGGCTGATCCGGACACCTAATATAGGCCCGATGACGTTCAGCCTGTTGCTGCAGCGCTATGGCAGTGCCACCGCCGCGTTGCGCGCCGTCCCGGAACTGGCCAAGCGTGGCGGGCGGACGCTGAAACCGGCATCCCGTGCTGTTGCCGAAGCGGAACTGGCAGCGAATGAGGCGGCAGGGGCGCGGCTGCTGTTCAAGGAAAGCAATGACTACCCCGCCAGGCTGGCGCAGTTTGATGACGCGCCGCCGGTGCTGTCGATGCGTGGGGCAACGCATTTGCTAGGCCGCCCTGCTGTGGCGGTTGTCGGGGCGCGCAATGCTTCGATCAATGCGCAGCGGTTGGCGCAGTCACTTGCCGAGGAGCTGGCGCAAGAGGGATATGTCATTGTCTCCGGTCTGGCCCGGGGCATTGATGCAGCAGCGCATAATGGCGGGCTTGCCGGAGGCACCATTGCGGTGGTCGCTGGCGGCATCGATGTCACCTACCCGCCTGAAAATGCAGACCTGCAGGACAGCATTGCAGAAAGTGGACTTCTTCTTGCCGAGATGCCACCCGGCACACACCCGACCCCCCGTCATTTTCCCATCCGCAACCGGATCATCAGCGGGCTGGCGACAGGTGTTCTTGTTGTCGAGGCGGCGGAACGCTCCGGATCGCTGATCACCGCGCGTGAGGCGGCAGAGCGTGGCGGCGAGGTGATGGCGGTGCCAGGCTCCCCACTCGACCCGCGATCGGCAGGGTGCAATCACCTGATCCGCGAAGGGGCGACACTTGTCCGCGGAACCGGCGACATCCTCGAGGCGCTGGCCCGCCCGAGCACCGCCAGCCTTCCCGACCCGGCCGACTGGCGGGCAGCCCGTCTGGCCCCCGGCCCCCCGGAGGCGGTGGATCGATGTCGTGAGGTTATTCTCGAAGGTCTGGGGCCCGAGGGCATGGATATCGATGAGCTTGTCCGGTGGTGCGAAGCGCCGGCTGCCACCGTGCTGGCGGCCATTCTGGAGCTGGAAATTGCCGGCCGCCTGACGCGCCACCATGGAAACCGTGTCTGCCTCGTTCTGACCCCCTGATCGCCCTGCCCATTGCCGGTCCGGCTTTGACAAATGCGAATTTACATACTATCTGCGGGGTTCAGAAAGCAGGGCCGGTCATGAAACTTGTAATCGTCGAATCCCCAGCAAAAGCCAAAACCATCAACCGCTACCTTGGTGATGACTACAAGGTTCTGGCGAGCTATGGGCATGTCTGTGACCTGCCAAGCAAGGACGGATCTGTCCTTCCTGACGAAGATTTTACGATGAAGTGGCAGGTCTCCAGCGGGTCGGAGAAACGCATCGGGGAAATCTCCTCGGCGCTGCGCTCCGCCGATCGTCTGATCCTCGCCACTGACCCCGACCGCGAGGGCGAGGCGATCAGCTGGCATGTTCTGGAACTGCTGCAGGACAAGGGACTGGTCAAGGACAAGCCTGTCGAGCGGGTGGTATTCAACGAGGTGACAAAGAACGCCATCCTGGCCGCGATGGCACAGCCGCGCGAACTGGATACCGAACTGATCGACGCCTATCGGGCGCGCCGTGCGCTGGACTATCTCGTCGGATTTTCGATCTCGCCCGTGTTGTGGCGCAAACTTCCCGGCGCCCGCTCTGCCGGCAGGGTGCAGTCTGTAGCGCTGCGCCTGATCTGTGAGCGTGAAGCCGCCATCGAGGCATTTGTCGCGCAGGAATACTGGACGGTCGAAGCCGAGCTCGGCAAGGGCGACGGCCGCAACTTTACCGCGCGGCTGACACATCTGAACGGCAAGAAAGTTGGCAAGCTGGATATCGGCACCGAGACCGAGGCCTTTGCAGCCGCGGCCGCGATCGAGGCCGAAGGCTTGTCTGTCGTCGACATCCAGACAAAACGGATTCGTGAGAATCCGAAGCCGCCTTTCACCACATCGACCCTGCAGCAGGAAGCCTCACGCAAGCTTGGCTTTTCGGCCAGCCGCACGATGCAGATTGCGCAGAAACTCTATGAAGGTGTGAATATCGGCGCCGAGACCACGGGTCTCATCACCTATATGCGGACAGACGGCGTACAGCTTGGCAGCGAGGCCCTTGCCTCGGTTCGCGGCGAGATCGGCCAGCGTTTCGGCAACCGCTACCTGCCGAACAGCCCGCGGATCTACAAGACGGCTGCCGCCAACGCACAGGAAGCTCACGAAGCCATCCGTCCGACCGACATCAGCCGGTCGCCGGACGAGATCCGCTCCTATCTCGATTACGATCAGCAACGCCTGTACGACCTGATCTGGAAGCGGACCATTGCCAGCCAGATGGAATCCGCCGAACTGGACCAGACAGCGATTGATATTTCCAACCGCTCGGAGAGCGTCATGCTGCGCGCCAGTGGCCGCGTTGTTGTCTTTGACGGTTACCGGTCAGTCTATCAGGAGGGACGCGATTCCGTCTCCGACGCGCCGGCAACCGACGAGCGCGACGACTCCGGCATCCTGCCGGCGGTGGATCGCGGCGAGGCGCTGGCCACCCGCAAGGTCACGCCGGAACAGCATTTCACGCAACCGCCACCGCGCTTCACCGATGCCAGCCTTGTGAAGGCGATGGAAGAGCTCGGGATCGGGCGTCCTTCAACCTACGCCTCGATCAT
This sequence comes from SAR116 cluster bacterium MED-G06, assembly GCA_002457745.1. Classification (GTDB taxonomy): domain Bacteria; phylum Pseudomonadota; class Alphaproteobacteria; order Puniceispirillales; family Puniceispirillaceae; genus UBA8309. Next base: position 9,976 of record NTKV01000027.1, read on the forward strand.
CCAGGTGCTTCAGGACCGCACCTATGTGGTCAAGGACCGTGGCAAATTCATTCCCGAGGACCGGGGCCGGCTGGTTGTCACTTTCCTCAACAATTTCTTCGCGCGCTATGTCGAATATGACTTCACCGCAAAGCTGGAAGACCAGCTCGACGAGGTGTCTGACGGCAAGCTCGACTGGAAGACACTGCTGGCACGCTTCTGGCGTGACTTCAAGACAGCCATCGACAGCACCACAGAGCTGACAATCACCAATGTGATCGACGTGCTGGACGAGGAGCTTGGCCCGCATTTTTTCAAGAAGGATGATGATGGCGCGCTGATGCGAAGCTGTCCGAACTGCGAAGGCGGCCGTCTTGGCTTGCGGCTTGGCAAGTTCGGCGCCTTTATCGGATGCTCCAACTATCCCGAATGCAAATTCACCAGGCAGCTGGTGACCAATGGCGAGGATCCGGATGCCGAGGCCGGTGTTGTCGGCGACAGGCATCTTGGCGATGATTCGGACAGCGGGCTGCCAGTCTATATCCGCAACGGCCCTTATGGCCCCTATGTGCAGCTTGGCGATCCGGAAACGAAGAAGCCGAAACGGTCATCGCTGGCCAAGGGCATGGCGGCGGCAGCGGTCGATCTGGAAACGGCCCTGAAGCTGCTGTCACTGCCACGCGATGTTGGCGCCCATCCGGAAACCGGCGACATGATCCAGGCCGGGCTTGGCCGCTATGGCCCCTATCTGAAGTATCAGGGAAGTTTCACAAGCCTGAAGGATGACGACGATCTTCTGGAAATCGGTTTGAACCGTGCTGTCGACCTGCTGGCGGAATCAGCGAAGAAACGCGGCCGGCTTCTGGGGGAGCATCCGACTGGCGGCGAGGTCCATCTGAAGGCCGGGCGTTTCGGCCCCTATGTCGAACATAACAAGCTTCGCGCCACCCTGCCCCGCGGCACCGACATGACCGAAGTCGAGCTCGATCAGGCCATCGAACTTCTGGCCGCAAAGGCGGCAAAGGGCGGCGGCACGGCCAAGAAGGGTGCTGCCAAAAAAGGTGCCGCCAAGAAGAAGACAGCGAAGAAAGCTGGGGCCAAGAAAGCTGCGGCCAAGAAAGCTGCGGCCAAGAAAGCTGCGGCCAAAAAGGCCGCCTCGTGAGTGAGGATGACGGTCTTCCCTCTGATCAGGCCATTCTTGAATTCATTGACGGGTGTGAGACCCCGCCTTCTGTCAAGGAGGTGGCGCGGGCCTTTGACCTGCCGCAGGAACTCCGCGCACCGCTTCGTCGTCGCCTGAAATCGCTGGCCGAACGCGGCTCCATCGCCAGGCAGGCCGGTCGCAAGATCGCCACACCCGACGCCCTGCCGGACGTCACCGTGGTCATCATCCGCAAGGTCGATCGTGACGGATCCTTGCTGGCGGTTCCCTCGATCGAGGTTGACGGCACCCCACCCTCGATCCGGCTCTTTCCGGAGCGTCGGGGCGGCCGTGCGCCGCGCGCTGGCCAACAGGTGTTGGCACGACTGCGCCGGATAAGTGGCGCACGCTATGAGGGCAAGATCATCCGCGTTCTGGAGTCGGTTCAACGACGCCTGTTCGGCACCGTTGTCCCCGGACGTGGCGGATTCATCCTGCAGCAGGCGGCACGCGGTGCCCGCGACACCATCATGCTGGAAAAGAACGGCGACATTCCCTGCCGCGACGGAGATCTTGTTGAGGCAGAACTTCTGCCGCGCCGCGGGTATCTCGGCAAGACAGCGCGTGTCGTCGAGAACATGGGTCCGGCCAGTTCCCCGGGGGCCTTTTCCGCACTGGCCCTTGCCGAGTTCGAAATCCCGCATGATTTCGACGAGGCTGCGATTGCCGAAACAGGCGGGATGAAGGTGCCGCCTGCGAAAGGGCGGGTCGATCTTCGTGACCTGCCCTTCGTCACCATTGACGGCGCCGATGCACGCGATTTTGACGATGCTGTGCTGGCCGAACCGCGTGATGCCGGCGGCTGGGTGATTCGGGTGGCGATCGCCGATGTGGCGCATTATGTCCGCCCGGGCACCGCGCTTGACCGCGAGGCAAAACGGCGCGGCAATTCGGTCTATCTGCCAGACCGTGTTGTGCCAATGCTTCCGGAGGCCCTGTCGAACGATCTGTGCTCGCTGCGCCCGCAGGAACCTCGTGCATCGATGGTGGCCGAAATCACCCTTGATGACAGCGGCGAGATGATCTCGCACAGGTTTGAGCGGGCCCTGATCCGCTCGGCGGCGCGCTTGACCTATGATCAGGTACAGGCCTGGCATGAGGGCCGGCATGACGAGGCCGCCATCGACATTGATGACGCCATCCTTGCCAACCTGTTCGGCGCCTGGCAGGCCTTGAATGCAGCCCGAGAGGCACGCGAGCCGCTGGCGCTGAACCTCAAGGAACGACGCGTTCTTCTTGACGAGAACGGCGTGCCGCAGGCGATTGTCCAGCGCGCACAGAGCGAGTCCCAGCGGCTGATCGAGGACTATATGATCGCCGCCAATGTCGCGGCAGCCCAGACGCTGACAAAAGCCGGTCGCCCCTGCGTCTTTCGGGTTCATGACCAGCCCGACCCGGAAAAGATGGACGCGCTGCGCGACCTTGCCGATGCGGTCGGCACGAAACTGGCCCGCGGCCAGGTCCTGCGGCCGCGGCAATTCAACGCGCTGCTGGCCCATGTGGATGCAACCCCGGATGAAACCATGATCAATGAGGCGGTGCTGCGGAGCCAGGCAAAGGCTGTCTACAGCACCGAGAATATCGGGCATTTCGGTCTGTCACTGAACCAGTATGCGCATTTCACCTCGCCGATCAGACGCTACTCGGACCTCATTGTGCATCGCTCGCTTGTTGACATGCTGGCTGGCAAGACGCTGCCGAAGGACGGGCTTGGTGGGGTTGCTGTCGTCGATCTGATCGATGTCTGCACTCATATCTCGGAGACCGAGTCACGCGCCGCATCCGCCGAACGGCGGACCATCGACAGGTTTGCGGCGGCCCTGTTTGCCGGTCAGGAAGGCAAGGTGGTCAAGGGTGCGGTTGTCGGGGTAACCGGTGCTGGTGCCTTTGTGCGCCTTGGAGACGGGGCGGCAGATGGATTCCTGCCCGCGCGCACCCTTCCCGACGATTATTATGCGCTGGACGGGTCTGGCATGCGGATGAGCGGAAGTCATAGCGGGTTGTCGGTCGGCATTGGTGATGCTGTCGATGTTCTCGTGGTGGAAGTCACGCCGGTGAATGGCGGCATCCTTCTGTCCTATGTGGATGGCGGCAAGACTGGCAAGGCAGGCAAGACAGGCAAGGCAGGTCGGGGCCGGTCCCGCCCCGGGAGGAACAAAGCCGGGGGAAAGAAAGCCGGGAGTAGAAAAGCCGGGAGCAAAAGAGCGGGTGGCAAGGGCAGGAGTCGCCAGACAAGCTGACAGCACAGCTCAGACAAGGCTTGACAAAAGAGCGCGCCTCGCCCATTTTCCGCGCAGTTTTCAGACACGTCGGCGCCCTGCGCCGTTAGCATAGGAGCTTGAGAGATGGCCAAGCCAGCCACCCTGCAGATCAAACTGGTCAGCACCGCCGACACCGGCTATTTCTACGTGACCAAGAAGAACCCGCGCACCAAGCCGGAAAAGCTTGAAGTCCGCAAGTACGATCCGAAGGCGCGGAAGCATGTCATGTTCCGCGAGGCAAAGATCAAGTAGCCAGCCCCTCGTCTCGCCGGCATCGGCGACGGAGGCCCCTGAGCATGATCAGTCTGGTTCTGGATCACGACCGCATCGACGCCGCCATCATCGCAGATGGCGGCGATTTCGTTTCCGCAACCTCGGTTGACGCTCCACAGGGCGGGTATCGCGACTGGCTGATCGCCGCTCGCGACCTTGTTGCCTCTCTGGACGCCCCGGCTTCCATGCCGGTCGCTGCCGCCGCACCAGCCATCATCGAAGACGGATGCGCCCGTTTCTCGGCACTCGTCCAATTGTCCGGCTGCGATCTCCGCCGCGACCTGCAATCCACCCTTGGCCGCGAAGCACACTGCTTCGACTTTGGTGATTGTCTGGCAGCATCGCAAGCACGCGCCATGACAGCCAAGGAGAGCATTGCGGCGGCGGAGACCGTCGTTGCGCTGTGGATAGGCAAGAGCTGCCATGGTGGCGTGTGGGCGAATGGCGATATCATGACAGGCGCGCACGGTGCCGTTGGCAACTGGGCGCATCTGCAACTTCCCTCACCTGTGCCACATGAGCTGGATGGCCGGCCTTGCTGGTGTGGCCGGAGTGGATGTCTGGAGGCATTTCTGTCGACAACGGGCCTTGAGGATGATTATCAGCGGGTCACGGGCGAACATCGCGACGCCGCCGACATCGCCAGCACCGCCGCCGCCGGCGACATCGTCTCGGAAAGCATTGTTCAGGTCTATGAAGACCGGCTTGGCCGCGCAACAGCCACACTCATCAGCCTGTTCGATCCGCATGTGATTGTGCTGGGTGGGGCGGTGCCGCTTGCCAAGAGGATGGGCGAGAGATTGCCGCGTAAATGGCCCGGCTATGTGCAGGTCGACCGCTCTCGCACCCGCCTTGTCGCCACAGAAGCTGGCGCCGACCTGCTGCTCATCGGGGCGGCCTGTCTCGCCAGACCGGGATGATCGTCGCCGGCTAGCTGCAGTCCCGTGTTTCGACTGGTTCGGCAGAGGTCAGGTTCGCGGTGATGCTGAAATCGCCGTAATTGATCTCGTAGCCACGGACAAGACCGTTATTCTGCATCGAGAACGCGATTTCATACGCTGGCTCGGCAGCTGTTGCCGTCGGCTTGAAATAGGCAACATTGATCTGCCAGTAGCCGTCCTCGCCCAGACTCCCAAGCTCGCCCGCTGGTGCCTCCCGCCAGCCACCAACCACTGTCGATGTGCGCATCAGGGCACTGTCCGGCTCGGCACCGGTAAAGACGGTCGCTGCCATGATCTTCTCGCCAGATTCGGCATTCTTCAGAATCTTCTGCACATGGCCGATCGGGAACATGGTGCCAGAAGGCAGGGTGATCGCCGAATCCGGCGCCATGGTGAAATAGGCGTTGCCAGCATCACTGCCATCAAGCTCGACGAAGCCGCCGAAATCCTTCCGGCCCTCGAAGGAAGATTCTTCCATGATGTCAAAGCTGTATTTGTCGCCACTGTCGGCTTCCCAGCTCTCGAAATGCGACAGCACACTGTCCATCCCACCATTTTCAGCGACGAACTGGATCATGTAATCCTCGATCGAGCGCCAGCCGGTGCAGTCGCGTTCAATGGCAAAGGCAGACCTGCCGTTGATATTGACAATCTGCGAGGTCTGCTGCCTGTCGCCCATTTCCATCTGGTAGAAAGCCTTGTGGGCCACCATGTTGGATCCCACCTTGGCGTTCGCCACCTGCAAGGGTGACGCGGCGAGAAGGAGAGCCGCAAGGACTGCGTATGTCGTGCGGGGCTGAGAGCGGTTTTGGAACGTTTCCATGGGGTGATGATGATCGCCTCATGACCGAAACTCAATAGGTATGGGTTGGCCCTGCGGCAATATTACTCTATATGACCGTCAACATGGACAACCCAAGTTGAGGTCATGGCAAAAAGTCGACGCCCACGCAACGCACCCCAAGAGCACTCATCCGAACCCGCGCCGGACGTGATCACCACGACAGCCGGTCTGGAGGCGCTGGTCGCCGGATTCGCCAATGCCGCATTTCTGGCCATCGACACCGAATTCATGCGCGAACAGACCTATTACTCGCAGCTCTGTCTGGTGCAGGTCAGCGATGGCACGACAGCGGCCGCCATTGACCCGCTTGCCAGCGGCATCGACATGACCGCGCTGTGGCAGCTTTTCGCCGATGAGAACATCGTGAAAGTATTCCACGCCGCGCATCAGGACCTGGAAATCTTCTACAAGGAAATGGGCCACCTTCCCCTGCCGCTGTTTGATTCACAGGTTGCGGCCATGGTGCTTGGCCATGGTGACCAGGTTGGCTATGACCGCCTTGTGCGCGCCGTTCTGCGTCATGATCTCGACAAGAGCTCCCGCTTCACCGACTGGTCACGCCGACCACTCAGCGCCCGACAGATCACCTATGCGCTCGATGATGTGATCTATCTTGCCGAAATGTATCCGAAACTGTTGGCGCAGCTGGAGGAACGCAACCGCGCCAGCTGGCTGGAAGATGAAAACGCCAAGCTTGTTGATCCGGCGACCTATCACACCCAGCCGGATGATGCCTGGAAACGGATCAAGGTCCGCAACATGAAGCCAGCAGCCCTCCGCCGGATGATGCATCTTGCCGCCTGGCGCGAGACCGAGGCTCAGAAACGCGATCTGCCCCGCAACCGGGTGCTTCGCGACGAGACGATTCTCGACCTTGCCGGAAGCAATCCGTCCAGCCCTGAGGAATTCGGCAAGATCCGGAATTTCCCGGGCGGGGCAAACGGCAAACTGGCGCGTCCGGTTCTGGAGGTGCTGCGCACAGTGGACGCGATGCCGGACAGCACCCTTCCCGACGCCAAATCGGAAGCCCGCACAGCAAAGCCACCGGCAGCCGTGATGGAGCTTCTACGCGTTCTGCTGAAGCACATCACTGATGATGAGGGCATTGCCCCGAGGCTGGTCGCCTCGGCTGACGAGCTTGAGGCGCTGGCACTTGACGATGACGCCCCGATCCGCGCGCAAAGCGGGTGGCGGCACGAGGTATTCGGTGCCGCCGCGCTGCGTCTGAAACATGGGCAGATCGCTCTTGCCGCGAATGGCAAGCAGGTCCGGGTGATCGAACTCTAGCCTGCCGCCTGCGCGGTTACAGCGTGCTGTTGAAACTGCCGCCGTCGATCAGGATGTTCTGGCCGGTGAGATAGCCTGAATGCGCACTGCACATCCAGGCACAGGCAAAGCCGAATTCCTCGATCTCGCCAAGGCGTTTTGCCGGGTTGCGCTGTTCGAAGGTCTCACGAACTTCATCGCTGCTGCGCCCCTCTTTCTGCGCCGTGTTGGCGATCAAGGATTCAATCCTGTCGGTATTGAACTGACCCGGGAGCAGTCCGTTCACCGTGACATTGTGCTGGGCCACCTGACGGGCAAGACCTGCACAGAACCCGGTCAGCGCGGCGCGGGCGCCATTTGACAGGCCAAGCTGGGGAATCGGCGACTTCACCGAACCGGAGGTAATGTTGACGATCCGCCCGAACCGGTTCTCGATCATCGGATCAACCACCGACTTGATCAGGTCGAAGGCCGCCAGCATGTTGGCGTCGAGCGCGGTGATCCATGTCTCGCGGGTCCAGTCCCTGAAATCACCGGGCGGCGGGCCACCGGCATTGTTCACCAGGATATCGACATGGCCGGCGGCCTCGAGAACAGCGGCGCGCCCCTCTTCGGTGGTGATGTCACTGGCGACCTCGATCACCTCGACGCCATGTGCCTGACGGATACGCTCGGCCGCGGCAGCAAGCGTTTCCGGCGTCCTGCCATTCATCACAAGGCGCGTTCCAACGGCACCAAGGGCGTCCGCACATCCAAACCCGAGCCCCTTGCTCGAAGCGCAGACCACAGCGGTCTTTCCGGCGATTCCAAAATCTAGCATTCAACTGTCCTCCATTTTTGAGCCTGTTGGTTGTGAACCTGTCGGCAATGCCTGTTGCCGTGCATGTGTGCCGTCGGCGAATTCAGTCATGATATCGCGCGCCAGCGGCAGCGTCAGGTTGCGACGCTCGGCAAGCGACCGCCTGTCCATCGCCGCAGCGATTGTCTGCACCGCCAGAAAGCTGCGTTCCATGCGCGATACCATGTAATCCAACACCGGCAAGCTGATCGCAAGCTGCCTGTCTGCAAAATACTTTTCAAGAAGCTGCCGCAGCAGAACATCATCCGGCGGCTCGAGTGTGGCAACCGTCACGGCGCGAAATCGCGAAGCAAGATCGGCAAGCGTCCATGACATCCGGCTGACAGGCGTGCGACTGAGCACCAGCAGCGAGCCGCCATCATGCGCTGTCCGGTTCACCAGATGAAACAGCGCCTCTTCATCCCAGCTGTCGCCGACAGCGACATCATCAAGCACTAAATCCTGTCCGTCGCCTGTTTCGGCACCCCTGGCAAGACTTGACAGATATGTTGCCCCGGACCGGGCGCGCCAGATGGCGGCAAGATGGCTTTTGCCACTGGCCGCCGGGCCGACAAGATTGAGGATGCGATATTGCCCCGGCCAGTCGGGCCAGCGGTCGATCCAGCTTGTCGCAAGCCGGTTGCTCTCGCCAATGATGAAATCATCGCGATCGGCGGCCGATATGAACTGCAAATCAAGGGGAAGCTGCGCCATGTTTCAGAACACCTGCAGGACCGCTCTACAGAGGCTTGATGACAGTGCTGCCATCTTCACGCCGAACGAGGCGAAGATTGCGGGCAGCAAGGGCATTGGCAATGGCAGCGTCATTTCCGACAAAGGACAGCGAAACCAGACCACCGGTCATATCCAGCTTCCGGATGACAACCTTGTCGATCACCGCAAGAGACCTGAACGCTTCCAGACGTGATACCCAGTCCTGAAGCCCGGAAACCGGGACCGAGACGGTGATCTTGCGGGTCTCCCCGCCTTCGATGATGTTGGCCCGGTGCCAGCCTGTCTCCAACTCGGACAGGATTTGCTTCCGCGCAAAATCGAGTTGTTCTGACAGATTGTCATAGACAGGTCTGTCGACCATACGCGCAAGCACCGTCAGCGCCTCCGCGCCGGCGGTGAACAGCTCACCATCGACAGCCAGCATCGGCTGCGAACCATCATAGTCGAGCCGCGCAGTCACCAGCATGATCTGTTCAGCCCCGGCCACAGTGGCGGCACGCCGCAATGTGGCCCGGTCAGCGGCGACAATATCCTCGGCACGAAGGCTGCGCTCGTTCAGGATGGTCGGCTTGAGAAGGGTGAAATCGACGAGACCATCGGCTGTTTCCACCACATCGCGCCATCCGGCCAGCCATTCATTGTCGACCTGCCAGGCGCGCGCGCCATCGGGGGCAAGCCATACCGGAAGCACCAGTATCCGGGGGCTCTTCAATTCAGCCCATTCCAGCCCAGCCGCGCGGAAAGCGGCGCGAAGCCGCGTCGCATCAAAGCAATAGTCGAGTACGGCGATGTAACGCCCCTCGAGACTGTTTTCCTCAGAGATATGATAGAAATCGACAAACTGGTCGATGCTGGCCTCGGCAAGGAAGGCCTCGACCGCAATGTCGGACCGCAGAAGCCTGTTCAGCACCCGCTGGAAGCCGAGGCTGGCAGCTTCGGTAATGCCGTTTGTCTGCGCTTCGGCGGCAGTGGCCGCCGTCGTGTCGATGGTGATGCCGCTGACACCGAACTGTGGCTGCGGACATTGGTCAAACGCCGCGGCAGGAAGCGTCCCGGCCAGCAAAAACCACGCCGACAGAATCCAGCTGGCGGGGCAGTTTCGGCATATTGGGGCTATACGCATGGCATCCAGGCTTTATGATGGCGATCTCTTCTAGCATTTCTACACCAATCCGCCTCGGGCTTGCCAGCATGTCAGACAAAACTCCGCCTCGAAATTCCCTCAGCTATCGCGATGCCGGGGTCGACATTGATGCCGGTGATGCACTTGTCAGTGACATCGGACCCGATGCGGCGCGCACAAGACGCCCCGGGGCTGATGTCGCGCTAGGCGGCTTCGGCGGCCTGTTCGACCTTGCCGCTGCAGGGTTCAAGGACCCCATTCTGGTCGCGGCAACAGATGGCGTCGGTACCAAACTGGAACTTGCACGCGCAGTGGGCACGCATCGCGGGCTTGGCATCGACCTTGTCGCCATGTGTGTGAACGACCTGATTGCCCAGGGCGCCATCCCCCTGTTCTTTCTGGATTATTTTGCAACAGGAAAGCTTGACCGTGCCGTCGCCTCCGAGGTTGTCGCAGGCATTGCTGACGGCTGTGTCGAATGCGAGGCAGCGCTGATTGGCGGCGAAACAGCGGAAATGCCCGGCGTCTATCCGGATGGCGGTTTCGACCTTGCCGGCTTTGCCGTCGGGGCCGCCGAACGTGGCACCCTGCTGTCACGCGACATGCCAAAGGCTGGCGATGTTGCGATTGCGCTTCCGTCTTCCGGTGTGCACGCCAACGGATTTTCCCTTGTCCGCAAAATTCTTGAGGTCACCGGAACCCGGCTCGACGCCAGCATCGATGGAATTGAGGGCGGGCTTGGCGCGGCACTTCTGGCCCCCACCAGAATCTACCACCATGGCGCGCGCTGTGCGCATGCCGCTGGCGGCGTCACCGGCATCTGCCACGTCACCGGAGGAGGACTGGTGGAGAACCCGCCACGAATCTATGGTGACGGTCTTGCCCTGGATATCGATTGCGAAAGCTGGGATTTGCCGCCGGTCTTCCGCTGGCTGGCTTCTGCCGGCGGCGTGACCGCCAATGAAATGGCCCGTACCTTCAACTGCGGGATCGGCCTGCTGATATTCGTGGCGCCTGATACAGCGGACAGCACTCTGGCAGCATTAAAAGAGGGCCCCGAACCGGGCGCCTGGATTGCCGGTCAGCTCGCCACACGTGGTGACGGGGCAGCGGTCACCTTCACCAATCAGGATCACTGGTCACAGCCCGGCGGGAAGCCGTCCTGATGCGGATTGCGGTGCTCATTTCGGGGCGCGGCAGCAATATGGTCAGCCTCGC